>NZ_JASJXN010000012.1:0-126591 GCF_035018705.1 Undibacterium sp. RTI2.2
CTCTTTAAATTTATCCTGTTGCTATTGTCTCATTTGAGGTAAACACTCTGCTTGGCTTTTTATCGTGCAAAGATCTCTATCTTTCTATTATTTTCCTTTGGTCTATTGCCAGTAATGTTAATGCTATAACGTTACCGAAGGCTTTTACAAAGGTCAGCGCCGAATATTCATACATAAAATATTCAAAAACAATTGAAAATTTGCCTAGAAAAAGATGCCAAGGAGAGGTGCCAGCATGCGGGGGGCTAGTGGTGCTTTTGTAATAGATGCTTATAACTGCAAAGCTAATAATATACCTAACTGTGCTGCCTCTTTAACGCTGGATAAAGAAGTTTCGTCAATAAGTGTAATGAGCTGGAATAAAAAAAATTCGCCAACTAGACCTGATAATTTACCTAACAGCTACACGAATGTGAATCTAGGAGGTGGTTCTGCTTCAACAATTGCTCTTGGAAATGCAGCTGCTGCTTTTAAATTCAAATCTGAAGCTTGCTATCCATTAGACAAGCTGGCTAATAAATATAAGACGAATGAGTCGTTAGTTAAAAAGTTGGCCGAATTAGAAAATTTGTATGCTAGTAACAAAGCTAAAGGTGAAACAGAAGCCTGCGAATCCTGTATATTACAAGGTATTGAAGAAAGTTTTGGAATAAGTCTTACATCCGAAGGTCTTAGATCTGCGATGCAAAAGAAAACCTTTGATGAGTTTGTCTATAAAGTTTTATTTGGCGATGCTACCTGTAACGACCTTAACATTATACCGAAGCCTTATGTTGGTCGCTTCCCAAATAGTTCTGAAGAGCAAAGTAGAATAAAAAAAATTGATCTTGTTGGTAAAGCAAAAGAAATTTTAGCAAAAGATATCCCAGTTCTTTTAAATGAAATTTGTACTGTTGTGCTACCTGATGGTTCATGCCTTAAAGAAAGCTACCACACCGTTGTTCTTACAGGTTTCAAAGAAGTTTGCAAAGATGGTGAAAAAAAAGTATGTCGAAATATAGTACGGGTGCAAAACTCATGGTGTGGAGACTGGGATAAAGAATTCGGAGACGAGGCCTGGGTCGATGCAGAAACACTTATGAATAGTGTCGGTAGTTTTCCGGTCCATAGGGGCGTTTTAGGTTGGCTAGAGACGCATAATTGATCGCGATTAAGTCGTTTGACTGTCTGAGTGAGGGCTGATTCTAAGATGTTCAAGATGAACTTATGCCCAATCTATTGTCAATATTAAGTTACTTAAAAATCGAATTTACATAGGACTGATGTCACCAATTGCTTAGGCCGCATCTTAATTTTAAACTTTGTGCGATTGCTTTGTATGCATCGATCATCATAACGGCTTGTAACTAAAACACTTTTTGGTGAAATTTTTTTAGTTTGTCACATCAAATAATATTGCTTTTTTAGCAATATTTGACGCCTGCTAAGAACACCATACTATCGTTAAATGATATTTATAGACGTTCGTCTAATGAGGTAAAAAATATAGGTTTAATATCTAAACTGTTATGCATTGTGTTTATTTGATCAATTCTTCGTTTCCAAATTTGATGAATACTCAATGATCAATATACAGTTACTCCGGCAAACGATGCACATCCGATTTATTAACATGAGTGGAACGCAAAAGATGTTGCCCAGCATGTCAATATCAAATCTCTTGTCAGTGCCACTTCTTGAGATTGTAGATTTTTCCTGCTGCAGAATGGCAACTGTTCATCGCTGCCATTGCTTAAGTCAAACTCTCCGTCAAACTCCTAGCCACCATTTCCAAATGATGATCAGTACTCCCAAACTGCAACTCGATCGCCATCAACCGCTTAAAGTAATGACTGACATTGAGTTCATCTGTCACTCCCATACCACCGTGTAGTTGCACCGCTTGCTGGCCGACAAAACGGCAGGCTTGCCCGATCACGACTTTGGCTGAGGACAGCGCTATGCTGCGGCTTTTTAAATCCGGGTCTTCGCAACTGACTGCGGCCAGATACACCATCGACCGGGCTTGTTCTATGTGCAGCACCATGTCGGCCATTTTATGTTGTAGCGCCTGGAATTTACCGATGACGATGCCGAATTGCTTGCGATTTTTTGCATAGTCGATGGTCGCTGCCAGCAGCTTGTCGAGGACGCCGATGGCTTCTGCACAAACCGCAGCGAGACCAATATCGAGTAAGTTGCCAATGGCGACTTCTGTATCGCTGGCAGCGTCTAACATCACCGAAGCGCTAACACTGACTTGATCCAATTCCAGCTCGGCGGCAGCGACACCGTCGACCGTAGCATATGACAATACGCGTAAACCCGCTGCGTCTTTAGGGATAATGAAGACAGCTAATTGCTGGTCAGGCAAACGTGCTGTGACCAATAAAATATCGGCGGACCCGCCGTGAGGAATGACACTTTTATGACCGTTCAATAAATAGCCGCCAGCCACAGGTGTAGCCCTAGTCTGGACGTTGAGGCGATCGAAACGTGTGCTGACCTCGTCATGCGCCAGCACGGCTGTGATCGCGCCACTGGCGAGTTGCGGCAGGTAGTTGGCGCGCTGCTGCGCATTGCCCATAGCGGCGATGGCTTTGCTCGCTAGGACGGCACTGGCAAGATAAGGTTCCAACACTAATCCCTCGCCGATTGCGGACATGACGAGCAAAGTGTCTGTTGCCGTGCCATCCAGGCCACCCTCCGCTTCTGGCATATGCAAGGCTAACAAACCGAGGTCGGCAAAGCCTTGCCAGATCGCGGGATTGAAGCCATGACTAGGCTTTTCTAACGTCTTGCGGCGGATATCAAAACTAGCTTCGTTGGCGATAAAACGACGCGTTGCGTCTTGCAACATGGTTTGTTCTTCGGTAAAAATGAAGTCCATTTTTTACTCCTGATGATTTTGCTTTTTGTGATAACGCTAAACGAAGCTGAAGCATCCAAGGTCTACCAACAATTCTCTGCTGCGATGGATCAGACGTGCTCGGATATCGGTGATCAAATTCGTTGAGATAGTTGGACGTCCTACAAACCCAAGATCATCTGCGCAATAATGTTTTTCTGAATCTCGTTAGAGCCACCGTAGATCGATAACTTGCGCATATTCAGATAATTGGCGGCGAGTGAACTGGCATAAGCTGGTCCTGCGTGTTCGCCGTCATAACCAGCCGCCATTGCCTCGCGGCGTAATGGTAAGGCATAAGTACCTACTGCCTGGGTCATCAGCTCGGTAATCGCCTGCTGGATTTCTGTCCCTTTAATTTTTAGGATAGAGGCTTCGGGCCCCGGTGTGCGGCGTTGTTCTTCTGCTGACAATACCCGCAGGTTAGTGATTTCTAGTGCGTTTAAGTCGATTTGGATTTGCGCGATACGGAGAGAAAAATGCGGGTCTTCAATCAATGGCTTTCCGTTTTTGGTCTCTTGACTGGCGATACGTTTAAGCCGCGCTAACTCACGCTTGGCGATCCCGATACCGGCGATGTTGGTGCGCTCATGGCCGAGCAAAAATTTGGCATAAGTCCAGCCAGCATTTTCTTCCCCGACCAGATTCTCTGCCGGTACCTTCACATTGTCGAACCAGACTTCGTTGACCTCATGCGCGCCATCCATGGTGATGATGGGACGCACGGTAATGCCGGGGGACTTCATGTCGATCAGCAAAAATGAAATGCCACGCTGCGGTTTGACTTCATTATCAGTGCGCACCAGGCAAAATATCCAGTCGGCATATTGGGCTTGGGTAGTCCAGGTCTTTTGACCGTTGACCAGGTAGTGATCGCCCTCCCGTTGTGCCGATGTTTTGACTGAAGCCAGATCCGAACCAGAGCCCGGTTCGGAATAACCCTGGCACCACCATTCTTCACCCGATAAAATGCCGGGCAAAAACCGTTGTTGCTGTGCGGGCGAACCAAACGCCATGATCACCGGCGCGACCATTTTCACACCAAAGGGCACGATGCGTGGCGCACCGGCGGCGGCACATTCTTCTTCAAAAATATACTTTTGTACCGCCGACCAGCCAGTCCCACCAAACTCTTTTGCCCAGGATGATCCGCCCCAGCCACGCGCATGCAAAGCCTGCTGCCAGCGCACATAATCGTCGCGCTCCAAGATGAGGCCGTTGTGGACTTTGTGTTGAATATCGGCAGGCAAGGACGCGGCAATAAACTGTTTTACCTCATGCCGGAATGCCTGTTCTTCTGGGGTGAAATGAAGATTCATCGTTGTCTCGCTCTTAGTGTTATTTATATACTCTGACTGGGTATATTTTAATCGTCCATATAAAGTCTGGACAATCAACCATATTTATAAAATTTTAATGGGAGTATATCCATTAACGTTGATTAATTAGGCTTGTCGCCTGGCATCTGCTCAATACTGCATTCGCTATTTATACCCGCTTGGATTGCGCTAAACGCTAACAAACTCAAGCCTCCTCATGATGCAAAGACAGTCCCAAGTGCGCCCGGCGTTTCAGCCAAGGGCTGGCGCGGTAACGCGGATCGCCTGTCTGTTTGAGCAAATTGTCGAGTATCGTCAACACGGTCTTGGCACCGATGACATCACCCCAAGCCAACGGACCATGCGGATAACCCAATCCCAATTTGACGGCGCGATCAATGTCGGTCGGACTGGCGATCGCTTGTTGCGCAATATCACTGGCGATATTAATGATGTGCGCTACTACTCGTTGCGCGACCAGACCAGCGCTGTCGCGGATCACGCTGACAGCAGCGCCATCTGCGCCGAGTAAACCACACGCCATGGCGCGGTAACTAGGTGTTGTCGCAGGCGTTGTCATCACGACGCGGCGCTTGCTGAAGTCGAACAAACTTTCGACCGCCACAGTGCGGCTAGCATCCAATGCGTGATCGGCACAACAGGTACTGGCATCTTCACCCAAGGGCGTGACAATACATAAGGCCGTGGTACTCGGTCTATCATGGAGCTCGATTGCTACGCCTGCTTGTGTCGCCAGTTGGATAATCAGCGTGCGTATTTCTGCGCTGGTCGCTTTATCTGCCGGACTAATCCAGATCGATGATGGCAAAAGGCTTGATTGCTTTGCGCTATCAACACTGATTTTTTTACCGGCATTATCGTATTGATAGAAGCCCTGCCCGACTTTTTTACCGATCACACCAGCAGTCAACATCTGACGCGTCAATCCTTGCGGCCGGAATCGTGGCTCTTCATAATATTGCTGATAAATTGATTCCATCACCGGATGTGAGACATCCAGCCCGGTCAAATCCATCAGTTCACACGGGCCTAATTTGAAGCCCGCACAGTCCCGCAAAATTTGATCCAGCGTCGGAATATCCGTCGTATTTTCCGCCAAAATCCGCAGACCTTCCGTGCCATAACCACGACCTGCATGATTGACGATAAAGCCAGGCGTATCTTTGGCGCGTACTGTGGCATGTCCCCAATGTGTGCCGAGAGCGATCAGATAGTCGACGATAGTTGGATCAGTCAAAAAGCCACCAATGGCTTCGACGATCTTCATCAGCGGTACCGGATTAAAGAAATGGAAGCCAGCAACCCGTTGCGGAAATTGCAAACCCGCAGCGATGGCCGTTACCGATAAGGAGGATGTATTGGTCGCCAAAATCGTGGTCGGGCTGATGATGGATTCAAGTTGGTGGAAGAGCGTTTTCTTGGCCGTCAAATCTTCCACAATCGCTTCAACTATCATGTGCGCATCAGCAAGATCGGGCAACTGATTGCAGGCGTGCAAACACTGCTCGGCTGCATCCGCGGCGGCTTGCGTCAGACGACCTTTTTCTACCAGCTTGCTAAAAGTGACGATCAACTCTTGACGTGCGGCCTCAGCTGCACCGGCGCGACTATCTACCAGCTTGACTTGTGTGCCAGCGAGCGCAGCGATTTGCGCGATGCCTCGCCCCATCACTCCACAGCCGATGACGCCGACAATCAGATCACCGGAATTAAACGCGGGGCGCGTACTGGGTGCGCCAGCGGCTTGTTTGTTTTCATTCATAAGAATCCTGTTATTTGGTTTGATCGCGTAGCCTGAGCGCTTGGCCTCATCAACTCTGTCTGATCAATTCGTTCTAATCAATTCGTTCTAATCACTTTGTCTTGTCTGCATCTATCAACAACGACAATTCCGCTATGCAGAATTAAGTTCCGCAAATATAATTCACTGTATTTCCTCCCACATCACCTGTCAAGACGCATGCAAAATCTGATCAAGCCAGACCAAAAATCCCTCAGTGCAGCAAGCACCCAAGCCAAAGAAGATCGTCATTTTGTCACCGCTTTAGCACGTGGACTGGAGCTACTGGCTTGCTTTAGATCCGGGGATAAGGCGCTGGGAAATCAGGAGTTGGCAGAACGCTGCAAGTTACCTAAATCGACGGTGTCGCGCCTGACTTACACACTGACCAAAACCGGGCATCTGGATTACGTCGCAAGCATGGGCAAATACCGCTTGGGTTCGGCCACACTGGCGCTGGGCAGCGCGATGCTGGCGCGACTAGACGTGAGGCAACTGGCGCGACCGCTGATGCAGGAGCTGGCAGATTTTTCGCAAGGCATGGTGTCGCTGGGTATGCGCGACCGGCTTAGCATGATTTATGTCGAGAATTGCCGCAGCCAGACTGCATTGACCTTGAGCCTAGATATAGGCTCGCGGATTCCACTAGCAAGTACCGCAATGGGGCGGGCATATCTGGCCGCAGTCAAGGCCGATGAGCGACATGAGATTTTAGAATTGATACGCCAGGCCGACGAGGCGCAATGGCCTGCGGTGCAAGAAGGCATACAACAATCGCTGGACGAGTACGACCAACTCACTTGTTGCACCTCCTTTGGTAGCTGGCAAAAAGATGTGAACGCGATTGCGGTAGCGTTTTATCCCGGCAATGGCATGGCGCCTGTGTCGGTCAATTGTGGCGGTCCGGCGTTTAGCTTATCGCCCGATTTTTTGCTGAACGAAGTCAGACCGCGCTTGCTGGAATTAGTACAACGTTTGCGAATCGCTTTGGGGAATACCAACTAGCAAAGAGGTGTCAAGCCGGGTCAAAAACTTTAACCCGATCACGCCCTAATTCCTTGGCACGGTACATTGCATTGTCGGCATTCTTCGACAACTCAATTTCATCATTGCCATGTTGCGGATACAATGCGATGCCGATGCTGCAAGAGACTTGCAAGATGTGGCCGCCCGAGACTTCAAATGGTTCGCTGATAGTGGCACGGATTTTTTCTGCGACGAGTAAGGCGTCCTGCTCTAGCTCAATCACAGGTAACAGAATCATGAACTCGTCACCGCCCATTCTGGCAACGGTATCTGACTCGCGTACACATTGCTGCATTCTCTCTGCTACCGCACGCAATAACATATCCCCGACGTGATGGCCGAGATTGTCATTGATGGGTTTAAATTTATCCAGATCCAGATACATCAGTGCTAGTAAACTTTTGTCACGTTTTGCCTGCACAATCGCATGCCTCAGACGATCCTTGAACATCGCACGATTTGGCAAACCAGACAGCTCGTCGTACTGCGCCAGATACCGGAAACGTGCTTCGCTTTCGCGCAGCTCTTTGGTCATTTCTCGCGCTAGTGTCAACGCCCGTTCACGTCCGGACAACAACACCCAGGCCAGCACGGACAACAACGCACTAAGCAAAATACCGCTGGCTGCGATCAAGGTCGATTTATCGTTACCAATTGCTTTTTCCACCCCCGATGAGCTGGTCATCACAATCGTCCAGGAGCGACCACCGTTGCTGACATACTCAGTCGCTTGCAGCAACTGGGGCTTAATCACCTTGTTCAGATCTAGTCGTGCTGGCTTAGTTACGCTGGCATCACGACGCAGAGTGGCAGAGTCATACATCAAATTGGCGACAGTCGGCTCAACACCATCGTAAATACATATATCGGTTGCACGCGGATTTTCGCCATACAAACTGGCCATGACTTCGGCAACACGAAAAGGGGCGAACACCCAGCCCAATAAATTAGCGCGCCGTGTCTCTTGCGTGTCGTGCGGGCTGCCATCTTTGTAAATCGGCAGATAAATATAGAAGCCATTCTGTGCGGGCACATTGTCTGCTGCCGGCAACTTAAGCATCGCTGTGACGGCAATCGCACCAGAATCACGGGCGCGCTCCATCGCCACTTTCTGCACGGGGTCTGAATAGGTATCAAAGCCAAGCATCTTGCGGTTGCGACCTATTGCAGGTTCTAACTGAATGATGGGCGCAGCAAATGTGATTGCCGGATTGGGTAGCGGATAAATTTGATACTCGCCGGATGTTTGTTGCCGCATAACGGCAATGTGCTGCTCAAAACTATCGCTAGCAACCGATAAAATAATACCGACACCTTCCATCCCGGCATGATCAGCACCCAGCTGCAGCATATTGATGTAATTAGCAAAGTCTTTACGTTGTACCGATTCTGAAATCGTAAACACACCTTGCGCACCACGCAACACTTGCTCGGACGAAGCCATACGCTGCTGTATGCGGCCAGAAATATCACGTACATTAAAATCTAATGTGGCGCGAACCTCTAGCAAGGCATTATTTTTCTCATGTTTCCAGAGTAAATAGCTGAGTCCTAAAGACATGCTCAGAATGAGCAAAACCACTAACTGGCGGCTAAAGTGACGACTCAGTTGATGATTTAGATAGTGACTAGTTTGATGGTTCATCCGGTTCATTATATTTAAAAATTGACCATCGCTTTAGCCAGTTCTGGCTGAAAATATTTCTCAAAAATGGTGAGGACTTTGCCGTCTTCGCGCATGCCTTTTATCAAGGCACGCCATTTTTCTTGTTCTTTGGCAGACAAAGATCGCTTGGACATAATCAACCCATGCGGCACTGAAGAATCGTCCATATCAATCACGATCGTGTGATCACGTATCGCTGTATTTGCGACCTGAGAATAATCAAAAGGCTCAATGATCATTGCCTGAATCCGGTTGGCTTCCAGTATCTGATACAAAGGGTCTAAATCCGATGCATAGCGGACTCTTTGCTCTGCGTGTAATTTATCCAATAAACGATTCGCGTTAGGACTGTATCGAAAAGAACGGATCACCCCCAGTTGCAGATCAGGATTATTTTCAAAATCTTTCAGTTGCTGGATATTGAGTTCTTTGCGTACCAGTAAATAATATTTGTTCGAAAAATACCAAGCGAAACTGGCAAAGCGATCGCGCTCTGCGTTACTAATACCGGACAAACTAAAATCTAATGCACCGGACTCAATCAATTGCCAGATACGTGCACGTGGCAACACGCTGATAATGACTTTGCAACCGCTACGCCGGCTCATTTCGTCCGCAATATCTTTATCAATTCCCTCGCCTGTTTTTGCCGAGTACAGCAAGCCGTGATCATGCAGTGCAAGAGTAAATGGGCGATTACAGTCAGGCTGCGCAACTGCTTTTGAAACTTCCTCAGCCTGCGCTAAACTGCACATCAATAACTGCAACGAAATAAATATCAGCAGTAATGCCAGCAATAAGGCCAGCAATAAGGCCAACGGTAACGCCAACGATAATACCCAACCATAAAATCCATGGCTGCGAGCTTTGGAGTGAGCAAAAAAATGCGTCATTGATTAGGTGTATTGACTTGTAGTGTTGACTTGTGGCGTAGTCATTATTTACAACATTATTTGCTGAGTTTTGTATCCATTTACTTCATGGCTTGCTTTATGACTTGATTGCCTTGCTGTGTTTAAATAAGTCCAAGCCTTTAAATACCAAGGAGTTGAGCGCAATCGAAATAATCGCTCCAGCCAAGATCAGGTTTTGCCCTTCCATTGATAACAATCCTAGCGAGACTCCCAAGCCTGCAAGGATAAATGAAAACTCCCCGATCTGCGCCAGACTGGCAGAGACTGTCAGTGCCGTATTGAGCGGGTAGCGGAATGCCAGTACTAACAAGAAAGCGGCAACTGATTTTCCAAAAATAATAATCAGCACTACCGTTAATACTTGCCAAGGCTGGGCGAGCAAAATACGTGGATCAAACAGCATCCCGACTGAGACAAAAAACAGCACGGCGAAGGCGTCACGCAAGGGTAAGGTTTCTTGGGCAGCTCTCAGACTCAGTTCGGATTCGCGCAGCACCATCCCGGCAAAAAAAGCGCCGAGTGCAAACGACACGCCAAACAACATCGCCGACCCATAAGCAATTCCGATTGCGGCAACTACCACGCACAGCGTGAACAGTTCTTGCGAACCAGTCCGTTCTACTTGCGCCAATATCCAAGGGAAGAGTCGTCGTCCCACAATCAGCATAAACGCGATAAAGGCGACCACCTGCGCCAGCGTGATTAAGATCGTCACTCCCAGACTGTGATGTGGCGCTGGTACGGCAGCATGATCAGCACCTTCTGCACCGAGCAAACCAGCCAGCGGCGGCAATAAGACCAGCACTAACACCATCACTAAATCTTCTACCACCAGCCAGCCGACTGCAATCCGGCCATTTTCTGAATCCAGCTCATTACGACTTTCCAGCGCACGTAATAAGACTACCGTGCTGGCAACCGACAATGCCAGGCCAAATACGATCCCCGCCCCCAAGTCCCAGCCCCACCAATACGCCACGCCTGCCCCCATCGCAGTAGCAACAACAATTTGTACGATCGCGCCGGGCAAGGCGATTCGCTTTACCGACAATAAATCTTCTAACGAGAAATGCAAGCCAACGCCAAACATTAGCAACATCACACCAATTTCTGCCAGTTGCCCTGCCAGATTAACGTCGGCCACAAAGCCGGGCGTGGCAGGACCTATCAAAATACCGGCAATCAGATAACCCACTAATGCGGGCAGTTTGAGACGGACAGCAATAAAGCCGATTAGCAACGCCAATCCAAAGGCGGAGGCAATCGTTGTGATGAGGGAAATATTATGTGGCATAGGCAAATGATTATTTTAAATACAGCAATTGAATGCAACAGGCTTGAGTGTATACAAATTCTGACAAACAACATTAAAACAAGCGTACGCAGGGGTCGTATTTTTAAAATTTACGTTGCAACACGGAAAAATATTTCTTTTTACGATATCTTCGGCGATTAAATTTAAATATACTCCCCCAGTTTTTTCATAAAATTACCTTAATGACCAATAAATATATGGGCAATTAATTATACTAATAGGGAGTATATAATTTACTGATTTTTGGATGTATAGAATCGTATCTACTAAGAACTCAGTTAAAAATTCTGAAAAAGTAGCAGGCAATAAAAAAGGCGGAAATCTCCGCCTTTTTTATTTTGTGCCACATGCTTCTATTGCATCAGTGCAAACAAGCTAAATCATCAACCTAAATAATCAACTTAAGCCAGCTTACCGTGACACTGCTTATATTTCTTGCCACTACCGCAAGGACAAGGATCATTACGCCCAACCTTGAGAGCGTATTCCATTTGGGCCTGATCATTGTTTTCAGCCAAAGCGGTCGGTGCCAACATTTCTTCCGGGGTCGCATTTGCATCAAAATCTGCGTGTTGAAAATGAACATTCTCAACTTGTGATTGTGTCATTTTTTCTTCAGCAGCTTCGATTTCTTCACGTGATTGGATACGCACTGTCGAAACCGTTTTGACGACTTCATTTTTGATCAAATCCAGCATCTGTCCAAATAATTCAAACGCTTCGCGCTTGTATTCTTGCTTAGGATTTTTCTGCGCATAACCGCGTAAATGAATACCTTGGCGCAAATGATCGAGCGCTGCCAGATGTTCGCGCCAATGACTGTCGATACTCTGCAACATCACACTACGCTCAAATCCTGCGAAAGAATCTTTACCGACCAAGGCTACTTTTGCCTCGTAAGCTTCATCCGCTGCTTTTTGTACGCGCTCTAAAATGTCTTCATCATTCAGACTTTGCTCATTTTCCAGCATTTTGTCTAAAGGCAAATCCAGCGCCCATTCGCTTGCCAGCGTTGCTTGCAATGCCGGAATATCCCATTGCTCTTCCACCGATTCTGCTGGCACATAAGTGCGCACCACGTCGGCGAACATACCCGCACGCAAAGAAGAAATCAGTTCGGACATGTCTTGTGCTTCCAGCAAATCATTACGCTGCTGGTAAATCACTTTGCGCTGATCATTGGCGACGTCATCGTACTCAAGCAATTGCTTACGCACGTCAAAGTTGCGCGCTTCTACTTTGCGCTGAGCAGATTCAATCGAGCGGGAGACGATACCAGCTTCAATCGGTTCGCCTTCCGGCATTTTGAGTCTGTCCATGATGGCGCGTACGCGATCACCTGCAAAAATGCGCAAGAGCGGATCATCCAAAGACAAATAGAAACGGGAAGATCCAGGATCGCCCTGACGACCAGAACGGCCGCGCAATTGATTATCTACGCGACGTGATTCGTGACGTTCAGTACCGACGATATGCAAACCACCGGCATTGACAACATGCTCGTGTAAAGACTGCCACTCATCACGCAGTTGCTGAGATTTTTGCTGCTTTTGCGCGTCAGACAGTTTGTCGTCTGCTTCGATCAGCTGCACTTGCTTGGCGACGTTACCGCCGAGGACGATATCCGTACCACGACCCGCCATGTTGGTGGCGATGGTGATGCCTTTTGGACGACCTGCCTGGGCAATAATTTCTGCCTCACGCGCATGCTGCTTGGCGTTCAACACATTATGTGGCAACTTGGCTTTTTCCAAAATGCCAGACAAGAGTTCAGAGTTTTCAATCGATGTCGTACCCACCAAGACCGGCTGACCGCGCTCGTAACAATCTTGAATATCCACCAGCATCGCGCCGTATTTTTCTTGGGCTGACTTGTAAACCTGATCCTGACGATCTTTACGTTGGGATGGACGGTTTGGCGGAATCACGACCGTTTCCAGTCCGTAGATTTCCTGGAATTCATACGCTTCTGTATCGGCTGTACCAGTCATACCGGACAGTCGGTTATACATACGGAAGTAGTTTTGGAAGGTGATTGATGCCAACGTTTGATTCTCATTCTGAATCTTCACGCCTTCTTTGGCCTCAACAGCTTGATGCAAGCCATCAGACCAGCGACGTCCTGTCATCATACGACCAGTAAATTCATCGACGATCACGATTTCATTATCTTGTACGACATAGTGCTGATCTCGGAAATACAAAGCATGCGCACGCAAAGCAGCGTACAGATGATGAATTAAAGTGATGTTGGCAGCGTCGTACAGGGACGCGCCTTCTGGCAGCAAACCCATCTGCGTCAAAATACGTTCAGCGTGATCGTGACCAGCTTCGGTCAGTAATACCTGATGCGTTTTTTCATCTTTAGTGTAGTCGCCAGGAACTTCAACATTGCCGGTGCCGTCATGTTTTTCTTCACCGATTTGCAACGTCAGCAGCTTAGGGACTTCGTTAATTTTGTAGTACAGCTCTGTGTGATTTTCAGCCTGACCAGAGATAATCAGTGGGGTACGCGCTTCATCGATCAGAATTGAATCGACTTCATCGACGACGGCAAAGTTCAGACCACGTTGTACACGGTCTTTGGCTTCATACACCATATTGTCGCGCAGGTAGTCAAAGCCGAACTCGTTGTTGGTACCGTAAGTGATATCGGATGTGTAAGCAACTTGCTTATCATCATGATCGAGTTGCGATAAGTTGACACCGGTAGTCAAGCCCAACCAGCCGTACAATTTGCCCATCCACTCGGCATCACGCTGCGCCAGATAATCATTGACGGTTACCACGTGCACACCCTTACCGGACAAGGCATTCAGGTAAGTTGGCAAAGTCGCCATCAAAGTTTTACCTTCGCCGGTGCCCATCTCTGCAATTTTGCCGTAATGCAGCACCATACCGCCTATCATCTGCACATCAAAATGGCGCATTTTTAAAACACGCTTACTTGCCTCACGACAAACGGCAAACGCCTCTGGCAGGATTGCATCTAGTGTCTCGCCATTAGCAACGCGGGTTTTAAACTCCTCCGTCTTGGCTTTTAATGCCTCATCCGACAAGGCTTCCAGCGTAGGTTCCAGTGCGTTGATATCAAGCACGGTTTTTTGGTATTGCTTCAGAAGGCGCTGATTGCGGCTACCGAATATTTTGGTCAGGAATGACATGCTATGAATGGATGAGTGAATTCTGAAAAAATTGCTGACGGCGCCCGTACATCGTTAACACTAGCGCTACGAATTTACAACAGCAACAACAATAGACTAACTTTCGATTTTACCATGCGCGCATCATTTACTAACAATTGCACAATGACAAAATTAAGCATGATGGAAGAATTGGAGACAAAGGCAACAATATCAAGTGGAGATCGCTCGAAATTATCTTGTTAGCTTACAAAGTAGTTGCAAGCCAATGATTACTTTTTAAACAACAAACTGATTAAACCCGCTGGATTACGGCTAGAGGCGAAAAATTCAGGATTGCCACTCAGGCATCTTTATTTGAGACTTATTTTTGCCCCAGCTCGGCCATGCTAGCTTGATTAGCGCCGGCACTTAGGAATTTATGAGGGTTTTGCGGTATGCCTTTGACATGCACCTCAAAATGTAAATGCGCACCAGTGGAACGCCCAGTCGAACCGATGTCGGCAATATGTTGGCCGCGTTTCACGATATCCCCTACTTTTACGTAGACTTTGGACGTATGGGCATAACGGGTAATGATTTCTCCACCGTGATCGATGTCAATCATATTGCCAAATTCTGGATGAAATTCAGCCGCAATTACCACGCCGCCTGCCGCGGCGACTATAGGCGTGCCGGTTGGCGCGGGGAAATCAATACCTTCATGAAAAGCGCTGCGCCCTGAGAATGGATCAAGCCGCCAGCCAAAGCCAGACGCGTTGTAGCTGACATTAACTGGTGTAATGGTCGGCAATAATTTGGATTGCACTTTAAAACCCATGAGCTTGGTTTCCACCACATTCATGTAATCAGAGCGATTCTCAAGATCTTTCCCCATCGCATCTAATGCGGCTTGGAATTCGCTCATATTCAGTTCTTTTGCGGGAGCTGAGGAATTTTCTGGTCCGCCGCGACCTGGGACTTCACGGAAATTAAATTCTTCGGGCTTGACGCCTGCCAAGCCTTGCACTCTCTCGCCCAAGGCATCTAAACGTATTAACTGCGCCTGCATTTCCCCTAGCTTGACTGCCATTGCGGCAATATTTTCTTTCACATAACGGTCTTTAGCATTGGGGTCATTGACCAGCGCGACTGGGACGTAGTTGCTTAAAAACGGTATTTCTCCGCTGGCAAGGCGTAACGTCAATGCCGCCATCAAAGCGGAGCACAAAATGGTCAGCAATAAAAAGCCAACAACGGCTACGATAATATGTCGGGAACTGAGGGTGATGGATTTGGCTTGGGTAAAGCGTGAATGCATGACGATGATTTGCATCAATTCACTCCATGACTAATAGAACAAATAAGAGAAGAAATAAAACAACTATTTAGCAGATAATCCGGCAGCAATGTGAGTGTCGGCAAAGCACTCATCCGCTCGTGAGCAGGCAACTCGATCAAATCTGGTTGTTTGTGGTAAGGTTCCATCCATGCAAGCATCTTCACCACCTCCCTATAGACTCAACATCAAGCGCGGCCGCAAGTTGCCAGTAACCACTGGCGCCGCTGACTTTTTACGTAGCAACGATCAAATTTCGCCTTTATTACCTACGATCAGGCGCAATGCCAAATTACAAAAAGACTGTGGAAACTTGTTGCCCGCGATGTTCAATGCCTGTGATGTGCTGCAACTGGAGGAAGGGCAGTTAACTCTATCCGCGCCTAACGCTGCGCTAGCCACCAAGCTGAAACAACAATGTCCAAAATTACAAGACGCTTTAGTACAGCGGGGATGGCAGATTAACGCAATCCGTATCAAAGTACAAGTCAAGAGAAAAGTCGAGCCCAAACCTTACGTCAAGCAATGTAGCCTGTCGAACCAGGCGGTGAATGCGTTTAATGTGCTTGAGAATACCTTGGAAAATACGCCGCAAAATGCGGGTCTGATTGCCGCTTTACACAATCTGGTGAAGCGGCATCAGAGTGAAACATAATCAATAAAAATGGGGAGTATTTTTAATCGTCCAGAGAATTACTGCACGATACGGCATATTTTTACTATACAAGGCAGGAGTATAGTCAAGATATCAGGTCAAAGCCCATTCCCGCTGCTCTTGCAAACCATAAGAATCTGGCGCGGATTCTATTTCATCAAACGTCACAACTTCATACGCATCTGGCTGAGCTAATAAAGCCCGCAACAGCTGATTATTCAAACCATGTCCTGACTTATGCGCTGTGTAACTCGCTAAAAAAGGATGGCCGATCAGATAGAGATCGCCAATGGCGTCCAATATTTTGTGGCGCACAAACTCGTCATCAAAGCGCAAGCCATCTGCATTAAGGATACGATATTCATCCATCACAATGGCATTCTCCATAGAACCACCACGCGCCAGACCAATCCCACGCAACATTTCCACATCTTGCATAAAACCAAAAGTACGCGCCCTCGCAACATCTTTCACATACGAGACTTTGGCGAAATCGACTTCGGCCGTTTGGGTCGTGCCATCGACTGCAGGATGATTAAATTCGATAAAAAAATGCAGTTTGAAGCCGTTAAATGGTTCGAGGCGTGCCCATTTTTCACTTTTCCCGCTACCTTCACGTATTTCAACAGGCTTTAAAACACGAATAAATTTCTTCGCAGCATTCTGCTCCTGCATACCTGCTTGCTGTAATAAATAGACGAAAGAAGAGGCAGAGCCATCCATGATAGGAATTTCTTCAGCACTCACATCAATGTATAAGTTGTCTATACCAAGACCAGCACAAGCCGACAATAAGTGTTCAACAGTAGAAACTTTAGCGCCATTATTCGACAAGGTCGATGCCATACGGGTGTCGCCGACATTGAGTGCCGTAGCGTGGAAAACAACCGGTGGGTCAAGGTCAATGCGGGTAAAAATGATACCCGTATCAGCGGGTGCCGGACGCAAAATCAAATCGACTTTGGTGCCAGAATGCACGCCTACGCCGATTGTTTTGACTGATGTTTTGATAGTTCTTTGTTTTAGCATGAAATCATTATAACGATTTACTACAGTTGCTATGTATCACCATATTTTTGCAGAGCAAGATTTTGACTCAACATAGCAGAGAGCAACGCTCTTTTTATATTTTACTGAATACCAAATCCCAGACACCATGGCCCAATTTTAAGCCACGATTTTCAAATTTAGTCACAGGACGGTAATCCGGACGCGGAGCATAGCCTTCAGACGTATTCTGTAAAGTTGGCTCTGCGCCTAGCACTTCTAACATCTGTACTGCGTACTCTTCCCAATCCGTTGCACAATGCAAATAACCACCGGGAGCAATCCGCGAGGCTAGTAAAGCGACCAAAGGACTTTGGATCAAACGACGTTTATTGTGACGCGCTTTATGCCATGGATCCGGAAAAAAGACATGGACGCCTGCTAAAGAGTTTGGCGCAATCATATTAGTCAAAACTTCGAACGCATCATGTTGGATGATGCGCTGATTCAACAAACCCAATTCATCCGTCAGCTTGAGCAAGCTACCAACACCTGGCGTATGCACTTCAACGCCGATAAAATTTTTCTCGGGCATGCTGGCAGAAATCTTGGCGCTCGTTTCGCCCATACCAAAACCAATTTCAAAAATGGTAGGTGCCGTGCGACCAAAAAGACTATTTACATCCAATATAGTTTTTTGATAAGGGACTAAAAATTGTGGCCCCAGCGTCGCAATAGCACGCGCCTGCGCATCAGATAAGCGCCCGGCACGTGTCACAAAACTACGAATACGGCGCTCAGCCGGATCATAAAAAAGTGGTTTGGATGTAACGTCGGCAGGTTTGGTGTCAGACATACTTAGGAAATTAAAATGGAGTTAACGCGAGAATACAACAAAGACAATGGGGTAGCCATTTCTGACTACCCCATCAATTACTTTTAAATCAATTCAGGCCTAAGCCACAATGTGATTAGAACAGATGACGAATGCCAAATGTCAGCTCTTTAACGTCAGCACCGCTAACTGTGGTCAATACTTTAGAGTTAGCATCTTGAGTTGTACGTGCATAAGCAGCGTACAAATCAGTACGCTTGGACATCGCATATTGGTAACCCAATGCGAACTGTTTAGCATCGCCAACTGTGTTGAACGTTGTTGTATTGATACGTGTTGAATCTTTAACTTTGGAATAAGTTGCGATTACTTTGTTAGAAGCATCAACTGGAACTGTTGCACCAACTGTAAATACTTTCTTATCCAAAGCCAAAGCTGCATCATCTTGTACTTTTTGATAAATTACGATTGGCTTAGCAATACCAAAATCATATGTAGCTGCGATTGTGTTTGCTTTTTTGCCGTTGATTGGACCACCAACAACTGCTTGCTGATTATCTTTAGTGTAGTTGTATCCGATATCAAAGCCTGCTGCCGTATAGCGCAGATTCAAACCTAAGGAGCGGCCAGCAGATGTATCGCCAGCGACTTCGCCAAAACCATATCCAGCCAAAGCGGAGAAACCATTCAGGTTGCTTGGTGTAGAGTAAATAATTGCATTTGTGATACGGCCATTAGATGCACCAGCTGTATTCGCTGTATCGCCGCCAACGAAGTACACCGTATTACCGGACAAACCGTTACCGCTGTTAATGAAACCAGATGCAAACGGATCAAAATTGTCGAAGAATTTAAAAGCTGGCGTTTTATCGCGGCCTAAGTCAACAGCACCAAAATCACCAGACAGGCCGACTAATGAACGACGACCGAATGCTTTACCACCTTGAGCCGAACTACCGTCGTCAATATTCAATCCCATTTCCAACACGAAGTTGGCTTTCAGACCGCCGCCCAAATCTTCAGTACCTTTAAAGCCAAGGCGGGAACCACTTTCTTGACCACTTTGAATCTTAGATGTCTTACCTGCTGCCAAGCCGGTATCTAGGCTTTGGAAACCAGCATCAGCGATACCGTAGATCGTGACGGAAGATTGAGCGAATGCTGCGCCAGAGAAAGCACCCATTAGAGCGAGTGCGAGTAATGATTTTTTCATAGGGTAATATCCAGAAAATAGTAAGTTTAGTCTTTGCTGCAACACAACAAATCGAGTGCACAAAAACAAATTTGCAGGTCTTTAACAGCCTTGAGTCCTTAAAAATAACCCAATGACATGTTCTAGCATATCTGCGGAAAATGACAACTTGATGAAATAAGTGATATTAACTACCTACGTTCAACAAGCTGTCGCACAAAACACACACGAGCCCTTCTCAACTACAACGTGCTAAATCGTTGGACTGCTTAACTTCGATTTGGTTCGCATTATAGTCAAAATTTCAAAATGCTGCAGAGCACCAACTAAGTAAGGCAATGTGTACTTATTTCAAGTCCGATAAATTAAATGTTTTTATCCCACGGTCTCCCATGCATTTTGCTTCTGATTTGTCATACTGCGCCAGTACAAACGCCCCGAGTACCAAGAGATCATTCCCAGAGATGCAAATACCAATTGCCCGATAGCCAAGGTCAGGCTGGAATGATCCAGTGCAGGCGCTACCATACCCGCCACTACTGCTCCAAGCATCGTAACAGCAGCAGACTGGCAAGAGGCCACTATCCCTCTGATTGTAGGAAATAAATCGAGGACAAGCAAGGTAGCGCCAGGAGCAACCAGCGACATACCAAAACAGTAGAAAAACAAGGGCATCACTGACCAGGGCAGCATAGCTGGCCAAATCGCGTGGTAAATCACGTTAAATAAAGAGGCTCCGATCAGGAAGCAAAAGCCGATATTGACTTGCTTCCAAACAGAAATTCTCCCTGCAAGGCGATTCGCCGCCAGTGCACCTAAAAATATGCCTGCGACTGAGGGAATAAATTGCCAGCCAAATTGATCTGGCCCCAGCTTTAAATGCTGAGTAATAAACGCTGGCGCGGCGGAAACATACAAAAAAAGGCCTGCAAAATTAAACGCAATCGTGCCGGCTTTAAGATGAAATAGCGGGGACTTAAACACCATCTTGTAACTTTTCCACAAAAACTCTGCACTGAAAGGCTGACGCTTTTCGATAGGCAAAGATTCTGGCAGCCGCTTGTAGCACGCCCAAAATAAAATCAGGGTATAGACAAAAAGTAAGAGGAAAATACTACGCCAGCTGAAATAGCTGACTATCCAACCGCCTAAAATAGGTGCAATTGCCGGAGCAATAGAAAAAATCATTGTTACCAGAGAAAGCAAGCGCTCAGCGGGAGCACCTGAGTACATGTCACGGATAATTGCGCGTCCAACCACCACACCAGCGCCCGCAGAAACACCCTGCAAAATCCTAAAGCCCCACAAATAATGAATCGTATGGACAGATGCACAGCCAAAGGAAGCTACGGCAAAAACAGCCAGCGACACCAAAATTACATTCCGGCGCCCGAACGCGTCCGACAAAGCGCCGTGCCATAGGGTCATGATGGAAAAAGACAGCATGTAGGCAGTCAACGTCTGCTGAACTTCAATTGGACTCGCCTGCAAACTCGACTGAATTGCCGGAAATGCGGGCAGATAAGTATCAATTGAAAATGGCCCCAACATTGCCAGCGCTGCGAGCAGCGTTGCGAGAGCGCCAGCGCTCACCACTTGCAAGTGAGAAGGCAGTGCTGCTGGCGGAGTCGCTTCTGGTGTAGGACTATTAGACATATTCAATCGCAATTAGCAGAATTTTATTCATCAGGATCATCAAGGGAAATTTAAATACCGCCCATGCACAAGTATTTCATCTCAAGATATTCATCCATTCCATAGCTAGAACCCTCGCGTCCCAGGCCAGATTGCTTAACCCCACCAAACGGCGCGACCTCATTCGAAATCAAACCAGTATTAATACCGACCATGCCATATTCCAGCTTTTCAGCAACGCGCCATACGCGACCAATATCACGGGAATAGAAATACGATGCCAGTCCAAAATCAGTATTGTTAGCCGCCGCAATCACCTCATCTTCGGTTGTAAACTTGATGACGGCAGCTACTGGGCCAAAGGTCTCCTCGACCATAATTTTCATCGTATTGGTAATGTTAGACAGTACCGTCGGCTCATAGAATAAAGCGCCGGCTGCATGTTTTTTACCACCAGCTAAAATCGTAGCGCCTTTCGCCAGCGCATCAGCAACGTGCTCTTCTACTTTGGCTACCGCCTGCTCATCAATCATCGGACCTTGGCTGATGCCTGACTCCATACCGTTACCGACCTGGATTTTCTTAGCGCCCGCAGCCAGTTTTGCAACGAAGGCGTCGTAAATCGACTCATGAGCATAGAAGCGGTTGGTACACACACAAGTTTGTCCGGCATTACGGAATTTTGATTGCAACGCACCTTCCACCGCCGCGTCCAGATCAGCATCATCAAATACGATAAATGGCGCATGCCCGCCCAATTCCAGAGCTAATTTTTTTACTGTCGGTGCGCATTGCTGCATCAAAATACGCCCTACTGGAGTTGATCCAGTAAAAGATAAATGCCGAACAACCGGGCTGTCGCACAATACTTTACCAACGGCAATAGAACGCTCTGAATCAGCGGTAACGATATTAATAATGCCTGCTGGCAGACCGGCTCTATGTGCCAACTCCGCCATTGCCAAGGCAGATAGCGGGGTTTGTTCCGCTGGCTTAATTACGATGCTGCAACCAGCCGCAATCGCGGGAGCGACTTTGCGCGTAATCATGGCAATCGGAAAGTTCCAAGGCGTGATTGATGCGCAAACGCCGATAGGCTGTTTTAACACCACCATGCGTTTGTCAGTCCAGGTCGATGCCATGACATCGCCAGTTACCCGCTTTGCTTCCTCGGCAAACCATTCGATAAAACTGGCGCCGTAAATTACTTCTCCTTTGGCTTCGGCTAAAGGTTTGCCTTGCTCAGCAGTCATTAACATCGCCAAATCATCGGCATTGGCAATCATCAGATCAAACCATTTACGCATTACCGCAGCGCGCTCTTTGCCGGTCTTGGCAGCCCAAGCTGGGAAAGCCGCTTGCGCAGCGTCAATTGCCGTTTGTGCGGCGCTAGCACTCAGGTTGGGAACGGTACCAATAATTGATTGATCCGCTGGATTATTGACTTCAAAATTATCACTAAAACTAAACCAGGCACCATTAATGTAAGCCTGATTACGCAATAAACTACTGTCTTTTAAATCGAGGGGGAAAGCGTTAGACATAGATTAATCTCCTGATGTGTTTTGTTTTAGATGAGACCAATCTAGATCTCGGCCGGATTATATAAAACAGCGTAAATTATGATTGATGACGCGACGTAGATGGCAAAGCATAAAGTAAAACGGGCGAACCTGCTGTGCAGCGTTCGCCCGTTTTTATGTGGAGTTAGGACAAGTTTTTAGGCTTGGCCTCTTCACGGCGGTTAAAGCCCGCCACCATATCGAACCGGAACAAGCGACATTCCAGGGCACCGTTGAAGAAAGGTGTCTTGCGCGACTCTTTTAAACGCAGCATCTTTGGCAAACCCAGATCAGCGGTGAACAAGAAAACACTCCAGCCAGCAAACCTTTGTTTTAACGTGCTGCTAAATGCACTGAAAAAATCGGTCGCCATCGCATCAGGCTCTACCGAACTATCACCGCGTAGGCCAATACGTTCGCCATAGGGCGGATTGGTCAGCAAAATACCTGGTACTTCAGTTGGCGCTTTGATCTCTTGCGCTTCAATTTGCTTCAACGGCACGTCAAAACGAATACCTGCCTTATTCAAATTATTACGCGTCATGCTGATCATGTCGCCGGAGATATCACTGCCGAAAATAGTCGGCTCTTCCGGCACGTGATTTGGCTTAACACTGTCCTTGATCGCTTGCCATTCGTCTTGCTTATAACCGGCAAACTTTTCAAACGCAAATTCACGACGCAAACCTGGCGGAATACCAGCAAGCATTTGTGCCGCCTCAATCAAAATAGTGCCCGAGCCACACATAGGATCAAACAGAGGCACGCCGGGTTTCCAGCCTGCAGTCCGCAACAAACCCGCTGCCAGGTTTTCACGCAAAGGGGCATCGCCTGTCTCTAAGCGCCAGCCGCGTTTAAACAAAGGCTCGCCTGATGTATCGAGATACAAAGTAAAGTTGCGTGCATCCACAAAACCGACGATGCGCATATCCGGATTTTTGGTATCAACCGAAGGACGCTGTGTAAATTGATCGCGGAAACGATCGCAGATCGCATCCTTAATTTTGAGGGTGGTAAATTCCAAACTTTTTAATGGCGATTTGACTGCGGTCACATCGACACGAATCGTGTGGTGGTAGCCAAACCAATCTTCCCATGGCTGCTCTAGGGTCAGATCATAAATATCGTTTTCGTTGAGATAGCCAGAATGCGCCATCCGTAATAACACACGCGAAGCAATGCGTGAATGCAAATTGATGCTATAGGCATCGCGCAATTCACCAGAGCAATGCACACCGCCGGGAACTTGCGTGTGGACATGCAAAGTTTTATCCAGCTGGGCAATTTCATTCAACTCTTCAGCGAGAGCGACTTCCAGGCCACGGGGGCAAGGGCAAAAATACGAGTAACGTGTCATGGGGAACCTTTTATCCAAGTTAATTTTTAAAGGCTAAAGCTCTTGCCTAGCCGGTATTTACATCTGCTTCTCAGCACTAAAACTAAGGTGAGTGCGTGCAGCATTCGCTCGCCTCATTACTTCATTCTATTGATCGTAATGCCAACTGCTAACCACTATTCCGGAAAAACGCGCTCCAAAAAATCTAAGCGATCTTGCCCCCAGTAGCTCTCGCCATTGAATACAAACCAAGGCACGCCGAATACATTGTTGGCGATTGCTTCATTAGTAAAGCGCTCATACTCAGATAACACGCTGGCGGTTTCTGACGATTTGATTAAAGCTTTACCGTCGAGCTCGCAATCAAGTGCTAACGCGGCCAAGGTATCCGTATCAGCAATATTTTTTTGTTCTGCCCAGACCGCTCGCATGATCGCACCAGTCAGTTTGAGTGCGGTCTCAGTCCCGTGTGCCAATTGCGCTGCAATAATCAAGTGTGCAGAAGAATCGCCTGCGACCGGAAAAAAGGTCGGCTGCAAATTCATCGGCAAATCCAGATGCGTACTCCAGCGCTGCATTTCTGTCAGACGATAGGCTTGTCTTTGTGCTGCACGTTTAGCTAAAGGCAAACCACCCGAAGTGGCGAACACTTTGCTTAAATCAATCGGTTTAAGATCAATCCGGATTGCATGTTTTTTTGCCAGATCAACAAAGCGCTGATGCCCCAAATACGCCCAAGGAGACTGCGGTGCAAAATAGTATTCACAAACTCTGTTCATCAATATTTCCTTGAGAATTTAACGAGCGGACTAAAACGGCTTCACTACCACCAACACCACAACAGCTAATAACAAAACGACTGGCACTTCATTAAACCAGCGAAACCAAGTATGCGCGCGTTTATTGTTGCCTTGTTCAAACTTTTTCAGAATACTGCCACAGGCATGGTGATAGCCAATCAGCAACACCACAATAAAAAGCTTGGCATGCATCCAACCGCTGCCGGGACCACGCCCGATACCTGTGGCAATCCAGTACCACAACCCAAAACCTATCGCTGGAATGGCCAGTATGGTCATAAACCGGTACAGCTTGCGGGCCATCAGCAGCAGTCGCTCGGTCGTAACCGGCTGATTCTCCATCGCCAGATTGACGAAAATCCTCGGCAAATAAAATAAGCCTGCAAACCAGGACGTCACGAAAACGATATGTAGTGCTTTAATCCAGAGCATGCATTTCTCCTGTTACTTATTATTGACGAACTTCGCCGTTACCAAATACCACATACTTAAGTGAAGTCAGACCTTCTAATCCAACTGGTCCACGTGCATGTAGTTTATCGTTAGAGATGCCGATTTCTGCACCTAAGCCATATTCAAAGCCATCTGCAAAACGGGTCGATGCATTGACCATGACCGAGGCTGAATCAACTTCACGCAGAAAGCGTATGGCGCGCGTGTAATCTTCCGTCACGATGGACTCAGTGTGTTGCGATGAATAGTGATTGATGTGTTCAATCGCCTCATCCATATCTTTGACTACTTTAACAGCAAGAATCGCTGCCAGATATTCTGTGCTCCAGTCCTCTTCATTCGCAGCCGCCAAATGAGGATAGTCGCTGAGTATTGCTGCGGCAGCAGGGTCGCAACGTAATTCGACTTGTTTGCTGGCGTAGAGTTTGGCTAAGGCGGGCAATACCTGCGCTGCAATAGCTTGCGCCACCAATAAGGTTTCCATCGTATTGCAGGTGCCATAGCGATGACATTTAGCGTTGAACGCAATATCCAGCGCCTTTTGCATATCTGCTTTATCGTCGATATACACATGGCAAATGCCGTCCAGATGTTTGATCATTGGCACTTTGGATTCACGCATTAAGCGCTCGATCAAACCTTTGCCACCGCGCGGGACGATAACATCAACATAATCTGGCATGGTGATCAGCTCGCCCACCGCAGCACGGTCGATAGTCTCAACTACCTGAACGGCGTCGGATGGCAAACCAGCACCGGCTAAACCTTCTTTGACCAATTGTGCAAGTGCCTGATTGCAGTGAATTGCCTCAGAACCGCCGCGCAAAATTGTGGCATTACCACTTTTAATGCATAAGCCTGCCGCGTCGACTGTAACGTTTGGTCTGGCTTCATAAATAATACCAATCACGCCCAACGGCACGCGCATCTGACCAACCTGAATCCCAGTCGGGCGGAATTTCATATTCGAGATTTCGCCTATCGGGTCTGACAGACTGACGATTTGCTCCAGTCCCTCCGCCATGCTGGCGATGGCTTTGTCGGATAAGGTCAGACGATCTAGCATCGCCGCTTCCATCCCATTTGTGCGGGCGGCAGCAAGATCTAACTCATTGGCTCCGCGCAAAATCGCTGCGTCGCGCCGGATCGCCGCGGCAATCAATAACAACGCCTGATTCTTTGCAGCCGTATTTGCTTTTGCCATGGCGCGCGACGCTTTACGAGCGCGTATGCCAAGGTCTTTCATGTAGGTTTTGATATCCATATCAGTTCTTTTAATTCGGTCTGTCTATGTCTGCTTGCGCTTTAAAAGTGAGTTAAGAGAAGATATATACTACCCACTGTATATTTTAACGTCCAGATATTGTCTGGAAGTTAATGCCATTTATTAGACATACTCCCCTGTTTTTACGTATTTATCCTATGCGCGGGCAACACGTAGACCTAATTGCAGCAAGGCATCCCAGGCGTCACCGGCAAATGCCTTGGCGCGTAAACCTTTGACCATCTTATCGACTTGCGCTGCCTCTTGCAGTGCCGCCTCTAAGGTCGCCAAACTCACCCGGCGTAGCGCAGGCTCCATCAATTTTTCACGCGCGCCCCAGATACGAAATTCCTTCAGCAGCATGCCAAGCGACTTGCCTTGTGCCATACCAGACTTGATTTTAAGCAAAGTCCGGATCTCTTCGGCAACTGCCCATAGTACCAGCGGCAAGGCCTCGCCCTCGCCCTTCAGACCTTCTAGCATGCGCACCAGTCTGGCGGCGTTGCCAGCCAACATGGCTTCGTTGACTTTAAACACATCGTAGCGCGCGACGTTTAAAACAGCGTCGTGTATTTGCTCAAAACTAAGTTTGCCTTGGGGGTGCAACAAAGCGAGTTTTTGAATCTCTTGATGTGCGGCGAGCAAGTTACCTTCTACTCTGTCCGCGATAAAGTCCAGACTAAGCCGATCAGCGCTTTGCCCTTGTGCAGATAAACGCAAGGAGATCCAATTAGGCAGTTGTGCCCGTTCCACCATCGGGATGTCGATATACACCGCCGCCTGCTGCAAGCTCGTCACCCAGGCAGCCTTTTGCGTCGCCCAGTCGAGTTTTGGCAAGGTAATCAGGGTCAGATTATCGGGAGATAGATGCTTGACATATTCTTGTAGTGCAGCGCCGCCGTCTTTGCCTGGCTTGCCGGTGGGTATGCGCAAATCAATCAGCTTTTTATCGCCGAACAAGGATTGTGATTGATTCACTGACAGCAGAGCGCCCCATTTAAAACTACGCTCTACAGTTAAAATTTCTCTTTCCAGAAATCCTTGTGTTTTAGCGACACGACGGATTTTGTCCGCGGTTTCTAATGCCAACAAATGCTCGTCACTGGTGATGACGTACAAAGACGCCAGTGATTTAGTCAGGTGAGCATCGATTGCATCAAAGCGCAATTGCATACGCTATTCCATCTTCAGTACAGCTAGGCGACGCATGATTTGCTGCACCAGATCGCTTTGCATATCACGGTATAACAGAGCTTCTTCAGACTCTTTCGCCAAGACTGCAGATTCGTTGAACGTGATATTGCGCTTGAGTGGGATGCTGGTTGGCTCTAACAACTCTTTACCAGCCTTGTCGCGCACACGGAATTTAAATGTGTACAACAAATTGTATTCACGTGCACGACCTTGGCTATTTAAAGACAAGATCACTTTCTCGCGTGTTTCTGCCAAAACTTCTAATGCCACATCGGCGCTTCTGACATCGTTAAAAATCACGGTATTGCCATTGGCACGAATATTCCGCCGCAACTCACCACCAAGCGGTGAGGTATCTGGCAAGCTAATATAAATACTAGAGAACGGAAAAGTCACCGGACCACGCAACGCAAAGCCGCAGGCGGACAAAATTACAGCAACTGACGCGATGCTGAAAAAGGTTAGCAATTTCCGCATCCAATCAGACCTTGTTGTAGAGTCTTTCTCATTACGCATATCGCCCGCTTTCGAATTAACGATCATAAAATTACCCGTCTATATTAAGGAACGATATTGACTAATTTACCCGGTACGATAATGATCTTTTTCGGCGTACCCTCAACAAAACGTTGCACACTCTCATTCGCCAAGGCTAAAGCTTCTATCGTCGCTTTATCCGCATCTTTGGCTACCGTGATACTACCGCGTAGCTTGCCGTTGACCTGGATCATCATTTCGATTTCTGTTTGTACCAAAGCCGCTTCGTCGACTTGGGGCCAAGGGGTATTGAGAATATCGGTGAAAGAAGCGGCATAACCCAACTCTTCCCACAAGACATGGGTCAAGTGCGGGCATGCCGGATATAAAACACGCAACAAGACACCAAAGGCTTCACTCAAAACCGCTGCATGACCAGCACCTTCTTGCTTAAAGGCTTCGATCGTATTCAATAATTTCATCGCGCCGGACACGACCGTGTTGTATTGCATACGTTCGTAGTCATAGCTTACCTGGCGCAAAATCATATGTACTTCGCGGCGTAGCGCTTTGCTGTCGGCACATAAGTTCGAACTTAAGTCAGTACTTAAGTCAGTACTGACTGAACTTGCAGGGCGCAATAACTCAGCATTTTTAAAACCGAAAGTCCAGACCCGGCGCAAGAAGCGATGCGCACCCTCAACACCAGAGTCGTTCCACTCCAAAGTCTGCTCAGGTGGCGAGGCAAACATCACAAACAAACGTGCTGTATCTGCACCGTATTGATTAATGAGTTCTTGCGGATCGACACCATTACTCTTGGATTTAGACATGGTAGTCATCTCGTATTCGAGTGCTGACCCATCCGACTTCAAGGTTCCGCCGGTGATCTGACCTTGCTCATTGGTGATGACGTTGACTTCTTCTTCCCAGAAATAATTCTTGCCTGCGCCTTCCGGTTTTTGGAAAAACGCGCCCTTCAAGACCATGCCTTGCGTCAGCAATTTGGCGAACGGTTCGTGCGCATCGATCAACTTCAGATCACGCATGACCTTGGTCCAGAAGCGCGCATACAGCAAATGCAAAATCGCATGTTCGATACCGCCGATGTATTGATCCATCGGCATCCAGTATTTACTACCTTCCGCAACCATGGCCTGGTCGTTACTCGCGTCGCAATAACGCATGAAATACCAGGAACTATCAACGAAGGTATCCATGGTGTCCGTTTCTCGTTTAGCTGGCTTGCCGCAACTTGGGCAATCAACATGCAAAAAATCTAAGCGTTTATTTAGCGGATTGCCTGAGCCATCAGGAATGCAATCTTCTGGTAACACAACGGGTAAATCTTTTTCCGGCACTGGCACCACACCACAAGCATCGCAATGGATAATAGGGATAGGCGTGCCCCAATAACGCTGGCGGCTGATGCCCCAATCGCGCAAACGCCAGGTAGTTTTCTTTTCGCCTAATTCTTTGGCTGACATTAATTCGGCGACCTTGCTGACCGCCTGTCTACAGGTCAATCCATTTAGGTCAACGTTAGAGTCTCCGCTATTAATGGTCAAGCCACGTTGCTTGTCGCCATACCATTCTGCCCATGCATCGGTGGAGTAGGTTTCACCTTCTACAGCGACTACTTGTTTAATCGGCAGATTATATTTTTTCGCAAAAATAAAGTCCCGCTCGTCATGCGCAGGCACGCCCATGACCGCGCCATCGCCGTAACTCATCAACACATAGTTACCGACCCAAACTTCAACTTGCGCGCCTGTCAACGGATGCGTGACGAACAGTCCCGTTGGCTGCCCTTCTTTTTCACGCACTGCAACTTCTGCTTCGGTCGTACCGCCTTTTTTGCATTCTTCGATGAAGGCAGCGAGTCCCGGATTACTGGCAGCAGCATGAATTGCCAACGGATGTTCCGGTGCCACCGCACAAAAGGTCACGCCCATGATGGTATCGGCACGGGTCGTAAACACGTACATCTTGCCGTCCTGAATCAATGCGCCGGTGGCGTCCTTGATGTCATGTGTGAAGGCAAAACGTACACCTTCGGATTTACCTATCCAGTTTTCCTGCATCAGGCGCACGCGCTCTGGCCAGCCGGACAGGTAATTCGGATCTTCCGGATTGGCGACTGCAGACAGCAATTCTTCCGCGTAGTCGGTGATGTTCAGGTAGTAGCCTGGAATTTCGCGCTTCTCGACCAGAGCACCGGAGCGCCAGCCGCGCCCGTCGATCACCTGCTCATTTGCAAGCACGGTCTGGTCAATCGGATCCCAGTTCACTACTTGCGTACGGCGTTCGCAAATGCCAGCTTCCAGCATTTTCAGGAACAACCATTGATTCCATTTGTAATATTCAGGCGAGCAAGTCGCTACTTCGCGTGACCAGTCAATCGCCAGACCCATAGCTTGCATCTGGGTCTTCATATAGGCGATATTATCGTAAGTCCATTTGGCAGGCGGCACCTTGTTTTTGATTGCAGCGTTCTCTGCCGGCAAACCAAAAGCATCCCAGCCCATCGGCATCAGAACGTTGTAACCATTCATGCGCAATTGACGCGCCAGCATGTCGTTGATCGTGTAATTGCGCACGTGCCCCATGTGCAATTTACCTGATGGATAAGGCAGCATAGAACAAGCGTAGTACTTCCCTTTTGGGAAGCGTGGATCGTTCTCCACCGCTTTGTAAGCGTCTATTTTTTTCCAATGGGATTGCGCAGATTGCTCAATGTCGGCTGGTTTATAAACTAAGCTGTATTTTTCTTGCATGGCGGGCTATATTTTCTAAATGCGAGGGGATCTTTTGAACCTTTGATTATAACTGGTTCAGGTGGCATCCTGATTAAGGATAACGCTGTAGATTACTTTTGATCGAGTGGTTGGCCTGGCTGCTCAGTCACAAAACCAATTTTACCCAAACCTTGTTCTTGGGCTGCCGCCATCACTTGGGCAATGATCTCGTAGCGAGTTGCTTTATCGGCACGCAATTGCAATTCTGGCTGCGGTAATTTTTGTGCTGCTTTTGCTAATTTTACGTTTAAATCTTTAAAAGTAATGACCTGTTTATCCCAATATAAAACGCCTTTAGAGTCAAATGAGATGGTGATGTTGTTTGGCAATTGGGGGGCCGTATTTGATTTTGCAATAGGTAATTCAAGCTTGATAGCTTGTGTCATCAAAGGGGCGGTAATGATAAAAATTACCAGCAATACCAACATGACATCCACCATCGGTGTGACGTTGATATCGGCCATAGCAGCCGGTGTTTTTGCTGCCGAGTCACTTGCCTGATTGAATTTACCGAAGGCCATAATGCGTTGAGATTTTTATTTACTACGTTGGCAAGCTTGTGGTTAGTTTATTGCTGACGTTAGCCGAGTTACGCTCTTATCCGCGCGGACTAAGGTGTGCATGCAGATCATGCGCAAAAGCATCTAGCTCTGCCATGGTAATACGGTTCATACGGTTAAAAGCGTTATAGGCCAATACCGCAGGAATCGCCACCATCAAACCTAATGCCGTCATGATTAATGCCTCGCCGACCGGACCAGCTACTTGCGCGATCTGCACGGCACCATTATTTGCAATCGTCGTCAGCGCATGAAAAATACCCCACACCGTGCCGAGCAAACCGACAAAAGGTGCAGTCGCTCCGATGGAGGCCAAAATACTTAAGCCAGATTCCAGTTTGACCGTAACACGGTTTAATTCTTGCCGCAAAACCCGGGTAAGAATGTCGCTTGTAGCAGAATTAGTATTAAGTCCTGCGCTAGCGCGTGCTGGTTCTGTAGAGAGTTTTAGGTCCGCAGCCGCCATACTTCTTCTCGCCAGAGAAGCATAAATGTCTTCGCTATCAGCATGACTGATCAGGCTAAGCGCATCATTGATATTTGGCGCTTTCCAAAAAGACTCAACAACTGGCGCGGTTTTGCGAACGCGCCAAAACGACCAGGTTTTATAAAAAATAATGAACCAGCTGACGAGGGACATCGCCATCAAAAAATAAGCTACTGCGTGGCTTATTTCATCAACTTGGGACCAGTAATCAAAAATCATAGGACTCGTTAAAAAGATCGTCGGTTAATAAATTAAATAGTCTCTGTGTTTCCAAAATAGAACTTACGCAAAATTGTCCCGGAAACGCATCGCGACGAAGACAGTACTTTAATACGGCTAGTCGCTGCAACGCGGCTGGCGCGGTTTTGCGTAACTCCTACTAAGCTACTGAATTCAAACCCAGCACATCAAACATATCGTACAAACCAGTTTTCTTATCCGCCAAAAACCGTGCTGCGCGCAAACTGCCGTGGGCATAATTAATCCTGCTAGACGATTTATGGCTGATTTCTACCCGCTCACCAATCCCTGCGAACATCACTGTATGGTCGCCGACAATATCGCCGCCACGAATGGTGGCAAAGCCGATCGAAGAAGGGTCACGTTCGCCGGTGACACCTTCTCGTGCGAACACGCCGACTTCGTTCAAATCACGACCTAGTGTACTTGCGATGACTTCGCCCATTTTTAATGCGGTACCGGAGGGCGCATCAACTTTATGACGGTGGTGCGCTTCGATAATTTCTATATCGTAGCCCTGCGCAAAATTCTTGGCTGCCATTTCTAACAACTTCAACGTCACATTCACGCCGACACTCATGTTCGGCGCAAATACAATCGCCGTTTTTTGCGCTGCAGCGGCAATCGCTGCTTTACCTTCATCATCAAAACCCGTCGTACCAATAACCATTTTAATGCCATGTTCCGCGCAGTAAGCCAGATGCGTTAAGGTGCCTTCAGTACGGGTAAAGTCGATCAGACAATCAGCATCTGCCAAAGCCGTCGACAAATCAGACTCAATTAAAACGCCAACTGGCTTGCCTAAACTGGCACCGGCATCAGCCCCCAAAGCAGGCGATCCAGGCAAATCCAGTGCGCCGACCAGTGCAACATCATCTGCCGCAGTGATGGTCTCGATCAACATTTTACCCATGCGACCAGATGCACCGGTCACGGCGATTTTTAATACTGTCATCGGAATACCTTGATTATTTTTTCTTATCTTTATCCGTCGTCAGGATAGAAGATTCAGCTCTCACACCAATTGCAGAAGTCGTAATATTGGCTAAGTAGTCTTTTTCGTTGGGCAAATTACCACCCTCAAAACGTTGCACAGTATTGTTCTTAAAAAATACCGCCACGCGGCTGGTGAGTAATTCGCCGTTCGGCTTTAATAAACGGAACGGGTAGTCCCAGCGGTCTTCGTGGAACATATCGGTCAATAATGCCGTACCCAGCAAAAACCGGACTTGCTCACGGGTCATGCCTTCTTTAAGTTGCGATACCATTTCTTGCGAGACAAAGTTACCTTGCTGAATCGTAATCCGGTAAGGCGAGATGTAACCTAAAAATTTGGATACGCCTGTTGGCGTCGTTTTTTGTGCGCCATCAGCAGAATTGAGTTTGGCGCCGTCTTTGTTACCAGCATCCGTCACTGCGGAGTCAGTGGAACTAGGGAGCTTGGTCACTGGCGGTGTATCCACCATAGGATTGAGCATAGCGCAGCCAGAGACACCAACTACACCAAACGCCAAAGCGAGAGCAGTCAAACCTTGCGCGGTACCTCGGGATACTTCAGAAAACAACAATCGCATAAATAACCTCAATGTGATGTGCAACGGTGTACAGTTTGCAAAAAATAATTAATTCAAACAGCTTATATCAATCTTACTTACTAATTTATTACGTTTAACTTTGGCGTTACTTGGGTAGTAACTTAGGTGGCAACTTAAGTGAGAGCCTACACAAAGAACACAAATACAGCGCGAAAGAATCTTAGAATAAAGCAGCATAATGAAATCACTCACTGATGCAAGCTTGATATACGTCGATTAAAACCCCAAAAAACCACCCTGAAATTACGCCGGGATTATGCTGAGATTCGCTTTGAGTTAAGCTCTAAACCCGATATCATAAAGCAGATACACTCTTTTTGACCGAAAACATGACGAATACCACTCCCAATCTCAAATCCAGCGGCCTGAAAGCGACTTTGCCAAGGCTGAAAATTTTAGAAATTTTCCAAAGTAGCCCAGTTCGCCATCTGACAGCGGAAGATGTTTATAAAATTCTGCTGAATGAAAATATGGATGTCGGTTTAGCGACGGTATATCGGGTTTTAACCCAGTTCGAACAAGCCGGATTGTTAAATCGTAATCATTTTGAAACCGGCAAAGCCATCTTTGAACTAAACGAAGGTTCGCATCACGACCATTTGGTCTGTTTGGACTGCGGTTTGGTAGAAGAGTTCTATGACGAGCAAATTGAGAAGCAACAACATGCCGTTGCACTGGAGCGTGGCTTTACTATTGCTGAACATTCGCTAGCGATGTATGGTCATTGCACCAAACAAAATTGCGAACACAGAAATCGCAAATCATAAAAAATGAGAACACAAGTATCAGCTTCTACTGATATTTACTGATCAAATTCGTACTCAAACGTCGCTACTGGTATTTTCGCTGCTAGCATTTTGCTTACGAATTTTTTCTACTACCCCTGCCACTGCATCAATCACTCGCTGTGAATTAAAAGGTTTTACGATATAGCCGTGAATACCGGCTTTAACAGCCTCCGTCACCGTGGCTTGATCTTTATTCGCAGTCACCATCAAAATCATCGCATTTGGCAATGCTTCCTTCATTTTTGGCAATATTTCTAAGCCGCCGATTTTAGGCATAACTACATCCAATAGAATAATTTGCGGATTGAGTTTGATCGCCATTTCCAAACCCGACCCACCATCAGAAGCATCGCCAACGACGTTATAACCCTCGCTGCGCAGTACTACCCGTAAAACCTCACGAGTCATATCATTGTCGTCAACAATTAAAACAGAGATATTTTTGTTGTTCATAACAACCTCATTATTTGGAATTTGGATACTGGATATCGGCTATTGACTTAGCGCATTTGAGAGTAGCTTTGCAGTGATATCAACAATAGGAATAACACGTTCATAAGCCATACGAGTTGGCCCTATCACCCCAAGCGTGCCGACAATTTTACCGTTCACGCCATAAGGCGCAGTGACAATACTCATTTCATCCATCGGTACGAGTTGCGATTCGCCTCCGATAAAAATTTGTACCCCGGTCGCTTTACTAGACACGTCCAGCAATTGCATCAGTCCGGTTTTTTGCTCGAACATATCAAATAACTTACGCAAAGAAGTCATATTATTCGACAAGTCCTGCACATTGAGCAAATTGCGCTCGCCCGAAATCACCACCTCGTCCGACTGATCTGACATCGCATCACTGCCCGCTTCGACCGCCGCTTGCATCAGGCGCGTCATATCGTTTTGCAATTGGCGTAATTCAGTGTTGATACGTAAGCGAGCGTCTTCAAAACTCAATCCACCAAAATTTTGATTCAGATAATTCGCGGCCTGCACCAATTGCGAGGAGTTGTAATCAACATCGGTCAGCAGCAAGCGGTTATGCACTTCGCCATTGGGCGCGACCACGACCAGCAAAATCCGCTTTTCAGATAAGCGTAAAAACTCGACTTGCTGGAATGTTGATTCATGCCGCGGGGTCATGACTACACCTGCAAATTGCGATAGCGACGACAACACCTGAGCCGCGTTAGAAATAATTTTTTGTGGGGAATTAGAAAACACGCTCGCTTGCATACGCGACTCCAGCGCAGTGCCATCAAATTCCTGCACGGTCAGTAGTTTGTCCACAAACACGCGGTACCCGCGCGGGGTCGGAATCCGTCCCGCCGACGTATGCGGGCTGGCGACAAAGCCCATTTCTTCCAGATCTGCCATCACATTACGAATGGTGGCAGGAGACAACTCCAATCCAGAAATTTTTGAGAGCGCCCGCGAACCCACCGGCTGACCATCAGCGATGTAGCGTTCTACCAGAGCTTTAAGTAATGTTTGTGCGCGAATATCGAGTTGCATGTTTGTATTCTATGCGAGCGTTGTAATCAATGACATAGAAATATAAACCCATATTCGCTTGCAATGAAGCAAGACGCTTATTATTTGGTGCTTTTAATGCAATTCTCAAATTTTCCCTCGCTGCATCTTCATAATATCTGTTTACTTTGATATTTCAATTAATATAGAATTATCGAAATTAAATAGAAAATTAAACCCAGATTTTCCATTGGAACAGCGACAAGTGTGTCTTTGGCGGACTGACTGGCTAGACGCGACGACGACGCAAGCTGCATCTTGCCAGGAGGGGCAACAACGCCAGGCAGTTCGCCAAAGGTGCAATTGTCGCTGTAGCGCTCCCACTCAAATCGCGGTGGTGTTATCCCTCTGAAGACTACACGCCGTCTGCGTTTTTTGCGAAGTGGTAGCGGTCTAATGGAAAATCTGGGTTAAAACAAGGGGAATTAAATATGGAAACGAAACAAGCTGTTAGCGCCCTCGCCGCGATTGCCCAAGATTCCCGCCTGGCGATCTTCCGCTTGCTAGTCCAAAGTGGCCCCAGCGGCGTCATCGCCAGCAAAATCAGCGAACTCCTTGGCATTGCGCCATCGTCTTTATCCTTTCATCTAAAAGAGCTGATGCATGCCGGTTTGATCACGGTGCAACAAGATGGGCGATTTATGATTTACGCCGCCAATTTTACGGTGATGAATGATCTGATCAGCTTTTTGACGGAAAACTGCTGTGGCGGAAATCCTTGCTCTCCAAATGCGACCTGCGCACCGATGGATCAGCAAGTCACCGAGCGAGAGAATAATCGCGGCAGTACTGCAAACCTATGACCCAAATCTCCGCTAATAATCGGATCAAAGCGAACTTATCCCGACGTCTGGTCGCCGAAGGTCTGGGTACGGCGTTTTTGCTCGCGATTGTGATCGGCTCTGGCATCATGGCCGAACGCTTGTCCGCTGGTAATGTTGCAATCGCTCTGCTGGCGAATGCGATAGCGACCGGGGCTGGTTTAGTTGCCTTGATTTTGATGTTTGGCGCGGTATCGGGTGCGCATTTTAATCCGGTAGTCAGCCTATCCGAAGCATGGCAAAAAAATTTGCCCTCATCAGAATTGTTAGCTTATATCGCCGTTCAAATTGTGGGGGCATTTGCGGGTGTGGCAGCTGCACATTACATGTTTGATGATCCATTATTTTTTGCATCAACACATGTACGAACTGGCGCTGGCCAGTGGTGGAGTGAGTTTGTTGCGACCTTTGGTTTGATTGCCACCATCATCGGCTGCTCGCGCAGCAAGCCTAATACAACGCCATTTGCCGTTGCCGCTTACATCACAGCAGCGTATTGGTTCACCTCCTCGACCTCGTTTGCCAATCCGGCAGTGACCCTGGCGCGTGCCGCGAGCAATACCTTTGCAGGAATCAGACCGGCAGATACGCCGGGCTTTATCGCTGCTCAGTTGCTGGGGGCGGCCGCTGCAACGCTGCTATTTTGCTGGCTTTATCCAGCACCGCTGTCAGAAGTAAAAGCATAGCAAGCAAGCTTGCGCCCAACGATTTTGCTTAAATCATTCCGGCTACTCGCAATATTTTTTAAGCTAACTATTACTTAATTACTTAATCACTTAATTACCTAGGCGGACTTCCATGACGATCACGATTTATCACAATCCCAAATGCGGCACCTCGCGCAATACGCTGGCCTTAATACGCAATACCGGCATCGAGCCAGAAGTCATTGAATACCTGATCACGCCGCCAAGTCACGATAAATTGCTGGAGTTAATTGCGGCCATGGGCATCCCGGTACGTGACTTGCTACGACAAAAAGGGACGCCGTACGAAGAGCTCAAATTGGACGACAGCAAATGGACTGACGATGAGCTAATCAACTTTATGTTGACCCATCCCATCCTGATCAACCGCCCGATTGTCGTCACGCCAATGGGAGCTAAGCTATGCAGACCGTCCGAACTGGTGTTAGATATTTTACCGTCACCGCAACTGGGTGAATTCGTCAAAGAAGATGGCGAAAAAGTGATCGAATTGATTGATAACGAGGCTCGCCGTGTCCAAGCTAAATGATCTGCCTAATCTGGATCAGGACTTATTTACAGTACCTGACAATACACAGTTAAGACCCGCAGCGCCTGCCACACATGCGCCGCGTTTTTTACTGTTGTATGGTTCGCTACGCGAGCGCTCGTATAGCAAATTACTAACGCTGGAGGCGGCTCGTTTGTTAGAAGCGATGGGTGGTGAGGTACGCGTATTCGATCCACAAGGCTTGCCTTTACCGGACGGCGCGCCAGAGGATCATCCCAAGGTCAAAGAGTTACGTGATTTATCTTTGTGGGCGGAAGGCATGGTCTGGTGCTCGCCAGAACGCCATGGCGCGATGACCGGGATTATGAAAGCGCAGATAGACTGGATTCCTCTGTCAATCGGCGCTGTGCGTCCGACACAGGGTAAAACGCTGGCAGTCATGGAAGTTTCCGGCGGATCGCAATCGTTCAATGCTGTCAATCAGTTGCGCATTTTGGGTCGCTGGATGCGTATGCTGACGATACCCAATCAATCATCAGTCGCCAAAGCATTTTTAGAATTCGATGATGCGGGACGGATGAAGCCATCAGCGTATTACGACCGTGTGGTGGATGTGATGGAAGAGTTGATGAAGTTCACGCTGCTGACCCGCGATGTCGCACCGTATCTGGTGGATCGATACAGCGAACGTAAAGAGAGTGCCGAGGCTTTGTCTAAACGTGTGAACCAAGGATCGATATAAAGACCGATTAGAAAACGTGACGTCCATCTGAATTAACCGACATACGGCAAAATCATCCAGCACTACATTCTTACGTAAAAAAATATACTCCCCCTATTTTTTATAAAATATCTCTTATCGTCCAGACTTTATATGGACACTCTATATATACATATGACAGTATATTAATAACCCATAGGCAATTGTGCAGCGGACTGAGATCAAAACAGAAACCAAATGGAATCGCATCAACACTGGCGCGATGTCCGCTAGCGTATTTTCCCGCTATAATCGTCGCCATATGAAAAAGCCCGTCAGACTATTCTTATTATGGATATTGATGATTGCGATCCCGCTGCAAGGTTTGGCGGCGGCGTCTATGCTGATGTGCGGCAGTCAGCATCATATGAACCCATCACACCCAATGCAACAACACGCAAGTCCATCAGATCAGCAAGTTATGCATGATGAAATGCATCACGATATGCTAAGCGATCAGGTGAACAATGCATTAAGTAATACTGTGAGTAATACAGCCAGCAACAATAGCCATAGCCACCACAGTGGCGATACCAATCTATCGGTCAAACATAAATGTAGTGCCTGCGCCGCTTGCTGTGTCGGTGCTGTGATTCTGAGTGATGCGATCAAACCGCAAGTCAATGCAGCCGCATCTGAACGTATCGCTTTTCAAACCATCTCCCACGTTGGATTTATTACCAACGGTCCAGAGCGCCCTCCTCGATTTTTCGCTTAAGCAGTGTCTTGTCGCGTCCGCAATTTGTCATTGCGGTCATACAGTGTCAGCACTCGCATGCTGTAAGCCCAAAACTATAAGCCATAGTTAAATAAGCCATAGTTAATCTACTTTTTTCTGTCTCCATCAATGGGAATTTCTACCATTCGCTGGATGACTAACCAAGAGGTATCGCATGAATTACCTGAAATCGTCCTATGCATATTGGGACATTATTTATCTATTACCAAAGCGATCGCGCGGCTACATAAAACGCTGCTCGGCATTTACGGCGTGCATCACGCTCTCTGCCTGCGCCTCATTTAGCCAGGACGGTGGCTTCGCCGTTGTACAACAAACAGCTACCGACAAACTGCATAAAAACGTGCAGTGGATTAAAAGTGATGTAGACCGGCAGCAAGTCAACGACCGCAATAAAGAATTACTCGCTCAAGCATTAACGGTTGACGCGGCGGTGCAACTCGCGCTGCTGAATAACAAAGGCTTGCAGGCCTCATTTGATACGTTGGGCATTGCTGAATCTGATCTGGTACAGGCAGGTCGCATGAGCAATCCTGGTTTCAGCTTTAGCCGCTTGCGACGCGGTGATGAAGTTGAATTTGATCGGGGCATCAGCTTCAATATTGCCCGCTTGATTGCGATGCCACTCACTAGCAAAATGGAGCGTCATCGCTTTGAGCAAACCCAGCGTCAGGTCATGATGGAGATGCTGATCATGGCGGCAGAAACCCGTAAAGCCTACTTCATCGCAGTGGCAGCAGAAGAGTCGGTACGCTATCTTCAACAAGTCAAAAGATCTGCCGAAGCCGGCGCAGAACTGGCCAAGCGCATGAAAGCAGCGGGCAACTTTAATTCCCTGCAAGAGGCGCGTGAACTCAGCTTTTATTCCGACGCAGCGCTCAATTTGGCGCGTGCGGATCAAGCCCGTATCCGCAGTCGCGAGCGTTTGATTCGCTTGCTTGGAATAGATCAATTCAGTGAGGAAAATACTGGCGTAACGAGTTTCAAACTACCTGAGCGCTTACCTGATCTTCCCGATGTTTTGACTCTGACTGATGTTAAGACTGAATCGGATGAAGAAGCAACGGTGATAAACAAGCTCGTTGTCCAACGACTGGATGTGCAGGCAGCTAAGCTGAATACGCAGCAGTTAGCAGAGAGTTTGGGCTTGAACAAAGTTACCCGCTTTATCAACGTACTGGAGCTCGGTGGCGTACGAAATACCTCCAACCAACAAGCGACGCAACATGGTTATGAAGTACGCCTAGAGTTACCACTATTTGACTGGGGCACGGCACGTACTGCCAAAGCGGAGGCGCTCTACATGCAGGCAGTCAATCAAGCCAACCAGACTGCTTTGGAAGCCCGCTCTGAAATCAGGGAAGCCTATGCTAACTATCGCGCCAGTTATGACATCGCCAGGCATTATCGGGATGAGGTCGTTCCCTTAAAAAAACGTATTTCACAAGAGAATCAACTCCGCTATAACGGCATGTTTATCAGCGTATTTGATCTGCTGGCCGATGCGCGCTCACAAATTACCAGCGTCAATAGCGCGATCGATGCGCTCAAAGATTTTTGGCTAGCACAAGCGGATCTGGAGATGAGCATGACTGGCAAGCCCAGCATGATTTCATCACAATCCACAGTGATCTCTGTCTCCGGTTCTGCCGCAGAACACTAAGGAATTATTATGACCAATCGTCGACATTTTTTAAGTGGTATGGGTACGATGGCTGGCGCTGTGGCAGGCACCATCGCCGCCGCAGTTACCGGCGCTTCTGTGAGCAAAGTGGCCATGGCCGCATTGCCCGAACCAGCCACACAAATCACACCGGATACCATGCCGCCACTACACCCGACTACGGGCAGACCTTACAACCCGGTGGTGACACTCAATGGATGGACGCTGCCTTGGCGGATGAATAATGGCATCAAAGAATTCCATCTGGTCGCAGAGCCAGTCGTACGTGAAATGGCACCCGGCTTTAAAGCACATCTATGGGGTTATAACGGTCAATCGCCGGGCCCGACGATCGAAGTCGTTGAAGGCGACCGGGTAAGGATTTTTGTGACAAATCGTTTGCCAGAACATACCAGCGTACATTGGCATGGGCAACGCCTGCCCAATGGGATGGATGGTGTATCTGGTCTGACCCAGCCGTCAATTCAGCCCGGAAAAACCTTTGTCTATGAGTTTGTGGCACGTCGTCCCGGCACCTTTATGTATCACCCGCATGCCGACGAAATGGTGCAAATGGCGATGGGCATGATGGGATTTTGGATTACCCATCCTAAAACGAAACATCCTCTAATCGATGAGGTTGATCGTGATTTTGTATTTCTGTTGAATGCTTACGACATCGATCCCGGGGCTTATACGCCTAAGATTATGACGATGCTGGATTTTAATTTATGGAGCTGGAATAGCCGGATTTTCCCCGGCATTGATCCCTTGGTCGTGCGCAAAAATGACAAGGTAAGAATACGCATCGGCAATCTGACGATGACGAACCATCCGATTCATATCCACGGACATGAGTTCCAGGTCACCGGTACCGACGGCGGGGCGATCCCGAAAACCGCACGCTGGCCAGAAGTCACTACCGATATCGCGGTAGGACAAATGCGTCAGATCGAATTTGTCGCCAATGAAGAAGGTGACTGGGCATTTCATTGCCACAAATCGCATCACACCATGAATGCCATGGGGCACACCGTACCGACCATGATCGGCGTTGATCACGCCAAAGTCGCAAAGGAAATTACCGATTTAGTGCCTGCATACATGGCAATGGGCGACAGTGGTATGGCGGATATGGCCCAGATGCAAATGCCACTACCGGATAACACCGCACCGATGATGACGGGCGACGGCCCATTTGGTTCTGTCGATATGGGTGGTATGTTTAGCGTCGTCAAAGTACGTAAAAATCAAGCTGCGGGCGACTATAAAGATCCGGGCTGGTATCAGCATCCCAAAGGTACGGTCGCATTTGAATGGGTGGGCGCGCTGCCTGAGGCAAAACGTCTTTCACCGGAAGGGACTCAAGCGGCGCCAGAAAACATCAAGCCTGAAAAAGAGATTGAAGTACAAATCCGTAAGCCCGAGGGACATATGCATCATCCTTAAGGTATCTTGGTTGTCCTCACTTAGTTGTCCCTATTTAGTTATCCTTAATCATCCGTCATCAGGACTCAATATGAACTCAAGAAACATCAAAAAATTAGTAGCCACAAGCTTTTTATTGTTGGCAGGACTTACCTCGCTGCACGCGCATGCGCATGGCAAACTGGAATCGTCATCACCGAAAGCGGCCGAGGTGCTAGATCAGTCACCAAAAGAAATCCGTATCCAGTTTAATGAAAATCTGGAAGAGACATTCAGCAAAATACAATTGCTAGATGCCAAAAAAAACGCGCTGGCTTTAGACAAAAGTATCGTTGATAAAACCAATCCTAAAATCATCTCGGTTGCTGTACCCAACTTGTCCGCAGGAGACTATCAGGTGCAATGGACAGTCATGACGCAAGACGGTCATAAAACCAAAGGCACATTTAGCTTTAAGGTGAAGTAAGTGGCAGAAATAGGAGTGATACAGCATCTGGCTACCTGGGCGTTAAATCTGGCATTTGCGATTATGCTTGGCGCGCTGGCGTCACAAGTCTGGCTTAGCTCTGGGCTTAGCTGGGGAGGCAACCGGAAGAGCCTTGCGGGATTAACAAGGCAACCATCATCCTGGGCACTTACTGCTGCGTCACGCTTGAAGCGCATCCTGACAATCTCGACAATCATCACACTACTCGCCAGTACCGGCGCACTGTGGATAGAAGCTGCGGTTATGGCTGAACTGCCGCTACTAGCGTCATGGGATGCCGGCATCGCACTGGCAACCAGTACCCATTTTGGATACGCTTATTTGGTCGGCGCTTCCGCCTTGGTCATGGTCGTTTTTATCAATATATTCCTATCGAAACGAACGACATCTCATCAGTATTTACGGACTCAAAAAATCATCCTCGCAATCTGCATCGGAGTATTTGCTTACAGCCGCAGTGTCGTTAGTCATGCGGTGATATCCGGTGATTTCACCTGGTCAGTGATGATCGATTGGGTGCATCTGCTACTGGTCAGCTTATGGGTTGGAGAAGTACTGATCGCGGGATTGAGCGTGCTCGCCAAACCGGTAGGCTCGCTGCAAGATCACCGACGCGATTGCGTTAGTTATGTCACTGCACTGTCGCACTCTGCTAGCTGGGGGTTAGTCGGCATTTTTATAACCGGTGGCCTAAACGTATGGCGAGGGCTAGGTGACGTCAACAGTGTCAGCGCAATCACAGACAGTGCGTACGGCATTACTCTGCTACTTAAAATTGCACTGGTAATTGGTGCCGCAGCACTAGGCGGATATAACCGTTTTTATGTGATGCCTGATTTACTGCAGGCATTAGAAAAATCTAAGCAACATCCGACAGAGCGGCGGTTTACTTTAATACTGCAAGCAGAAGCGATCATTTTGTTGATCGTCATTTTTGTTGCGGCGATACTCAGTTCGACTTCGCCACCATCGGCTAGTTAATGCGGATAGCTAAGTTAGTAGCTTGATTAATAGCGCCAAATTCCAATATATTTCGTTACTGATTAACGACACTATTGGTCTTAATTTGCAGTATTGTGAAAATAAATTAACTTTACATAAAAACATTATTTATCCTCGGCTATGATTGATTTCTTTTTCAAAAAATCAAATCAAAATTTATGATTAGTAATTTCATTGGCCGGAGTAAATTAATTTTTACTATTGCGATAATTGGTGTCATTTTATTTTCAACAGCATCAAATTCACGAGCTAGCGCAGAACAAACCTCTGTTGACATTTTTTTTGAAAATCCAAAATTAGATAAAGCCGCCCTATCGCCAGACGGAAAATATCTGGGGGTATTAGTTGCAACAAAAAGTGGACGTATGCAATTGGCGGTCGTAGATCTAGCAACAAAATCGTCCAAAATTATTAGTGGCTTCAGCAATGCAGATATCGACGAATTTCATTGGGTAAATGATGACAGGTTGGTATTTAGTACGAAGGATAAGAATGTAGGCATCGGTGATAATCGATTTTTCCCAGGTCTGTATGCGATAAACCGTGATGGATCAGGGGCAAGAACCTTAGTTGATCGTGTTTGGGGAGAAGAATTTACTACTGGAACCATCATTAAAAGCCGCATTTTGCGCGCAGACAATTATTTTTATTCCGTCGATTTTAGTAAGGGATCAAATAGTGTATTTGTCGTGCATCCGGTTTGGGATGCTGTTTATGATTTAAAAGCATTGTCGCTAATACGACTAGACACAACAACCGGAGCCGTTGAACGCATAACAAGACCTGGGGATAGCAAAGAATGGTTGATTGATCAATTTGGTACTCCGCGCATCAATATAACTACAAACGAGGGTGTCAGCACCATTTACTATCTCGATCCCAAAACAGAAAAATGGCGTCAATTATCTCAATTCAATACCTTCAAAGAAGGAAGTTTCACGCCATTTTTTTTCGGCCCGGACGGATCATTATATGTAACCGCTCGAAACGGTCACGATACAAGTGCTTTATACCGTTTTGATTTAGAGAAGAATGCTATTGATCCTAACCCACTGGTTTCAATTACTGGTTACGATTTTGACGGTTCAATGATTTTTGATTTCTCCAAGAAAAAATTGTTGGGCGTTCGTTACGAAAATGATGCTTCATCAACGATCTGGTTTGATGAAGAAATGAAAAAAATTCAAACGTCGATCGATACTTTATTACCAAATACCATCAACGACTTATCCATCTCAAGGAATGGAGTGAGTCAGAATGTTCTAATACGCTCCTACTCAGATGTGCAGCCAGCAACATTTTTAATTTACGATATAACAACTAAGAAGTTAGATTTAATTGGAGGAAAACATCCCGACATAGAATCAAAGAAAATGGCAGCACAAGATATGGTGCGATACAAAGCAAAAGATGGATTAGAAATTCCGGCTTATTTAACATTGCCTCAAGGCAAAGCCAATAAAAATTTACCCATGGTGGTTTTAGTGCATGGCGGTCCGTTTGTTCGCGGAGTAAACTGGGGCTGGGATCCGGAAGTACAGTTTTTAGCGTCTAAAGGCTATGCGGTATTGCAGCCAGAATTCCGTGGTAGCACCGGTTACGGATATAAACATTTCAGAGCAGGCTGGAAACAATGGGGCCTTGCTATGCAAGATGATATCGCCGATGGTACAAAATGGGCGATACAACAAGGAATCGCCGATCCGAAACGTATCTGTATCGCTGGGGCTAGTTATGGCGGATATGCGGTACTAATGGGACTAGCAAAAAATCCAGAATTATTTCGTTGTGGCGTGAATTGGGTTGGTGTAACGGATTTAAACTTAATGTACCAGTCAAACTGGAATAGCGATGCCGACGCTCAATGGCAAAACTACGGAATGCCTGTATTAATTGGCGACAAAGTAAAAGACGCAGCCCAACTAAAAGAAACTTCACCAGTTGAAATAGCAGATCGTATTCGGCAACCGCTGCTGCTTGCTTATGGTGGATCAGACAGACGTGTTCCTATCGCTCATGGGAAAGACTTCTTAGCTGCCGTCCGCAAGACAAACTCATCAGTTGAGTGGATTGAATATGTTGAGGAAGGTCATGGCTGGGGATTGGTCAAAAACCGATTAGATTTTTGGAACAAAGTAGACCACTTTTTAGACGCCAATATTGGTAAATAATATAGGTGAATGAGCGCTCGATCTAATCACTGATTACCTTTATATCGGCGACTATCAGATCGAGTCTAACTACTCAACTATCAAAATACAGTGGTTAAGTTTTTTTAGATTCGCAGCATTTTGATTCAAACATCGAGTCAATACGCTCAAGCCAAAAACATCGCTAGCACATCATGCACACTCGCTACCACGGCATCTGGCTTAATATGTGCATGATGTGGCTTGTCTTGTGCGACTTGGTGGCGGTTCATCCAGACGCCTTGCATACCGGCGCGTTGCGCGCCCTCTACATCTAAGAGTAAGTCATCGCCGACATACATCACCTGTTCTGGTGACAAATCTAAGGCATTGCATGCAGCACTAAAGATTCTTGGATCGGGCTTGGCGCAGCCAAATTTGTGGGCTGCGAATGAAACATGGAAATGAGGCGCCAGACCAATAACATGCAAATCGGCAAAGCCATTTGAAATGGAACCCAGTTTGACGCGCTTGCTCAACGCCTGTAAACCCGGTACTACGTCATCATAGAGACTGACTTTGTTACGGGCATCGGCAAAGACCGCCATAGCTTCATCAGCCTTTACCACATCAACTTTAAATTCCTGGAACAATTTCGATAACAATGCGTGGCGCAGCGACCACAAATCATATTGGAAGCGCGGATTGGTTTTGACCAGCTTTTCGCGATAACTGCGCATGCGGTCGATCGAATAATGTTGTGCTACTTCTGGCGTATTAAACATCATCCACTGGTATAAGCTCGCCTCGGCATATTGAATCACTGGTGCGACGGGCCACAAGGTATCGTCTAAATCGAACAGCACTGCCTGAATCTTAGGACTACTCATCGTCACTTCTCATCTATTTTTTGGGAATTTCGCCCACTTACAGCGAATTGCAGAGGCTTGTCGCTATTTGGAATATCCAAATCAAACGCAATTATGGTCTAATCTGAGTCAATCGGAAACTTCTAAAATCCTTTAATCGAGATGCCGCGCTAGGCACAAAACAAAGCAATACGTCGGTATTGCGAGGCTTTAAGGCTTTGCAACACCTACAACGCGGGGCGCTCGATTATGGGGTTTTTACAGGTTTTCAGTCCGTCATCCGTGCTCACATTACCAACCTTTATGACCTCTTCGTCTAAAACCATCGCACTGATAGGCAAATATAACGCCGCAGGCATTATCGAATCCTTGACTGAGCTAGCCGATTTTTTAGGCCAGGCCGGTCACACTGTCGTATTCGACGAAGAGACTGCACAAAATATCTCAGTAGAAGGATTTAGCGTGCTGTCGGTACCTGATATCGGGAAAAACGCTGACGCCGCGATTGTCCTCGGTGGCGATGGCACAATGTTAGGGATCGCCCGCCAGCTTGCCCCCTACAATGTGCCGCTAATCGGTATCAATCAGGGGCGGCTTGGTTTTATTACCGATATCCCGCTGGACCGCATGCTGCCCGTCATTACAGAAATGCTGGAAGGTAATTATGAATCCGAAAAACGCAGTTTGTTGCAAGGTATTGTGATCCGTGACGGCGAGCAGATTTTTAGCGGAATGGCATTTAATGATGTTGTGGTATCGCGTGGCACCGGGTCTGGCATGGTGGAATTGCGGGTCGATGTCGATCAGCATTTTATGTACAACCAGCGCTCGGACGGTCTAATCGTTTCTACTCCGACTGGCTCAACGGCGTATGCGCTCTCGGCCGGTGGCCCCTTATTGCATCCTAGCCTGAGCGGCATTGTGATGGTGCCAATTGCGCCGCATGCCCTGTCCAATCGCCCGATAGTGTTGCCGGACTCCAGTGAGATCGTAATTGAAATCGTCGCAGGCCGAGATATCAGCGTCAATTTTGATATGCAATCCTTCGCCAGCCTAATCTACAAAGATCGAATCGTGATCCAGCGATCCGCTCATACGGTCACCTTTTTACATCCAAAGGGCTGGAACTATTACGACACCTTGCGGCAGAAATTGCATTGGAATGAGTACCCGTCAGTAGAGGGCGCTTTACGTTAAAATAGCTAGCGTAGAACGACACCAGCTATCGGTTGATAGCAGCGCATTTTTTGCATTCATTCCACCTCTTGTTATCTCTTTTTTACACCGAATCCCCTTATGCTGCGCACGCTTGCTATCCGTGATTTTGTTATCGTCGATGCGATAGAACTCGATTTTTCTGCTGGCTTCACCGTGTTCACGGGCGAAACCGGCGCTGGTAAATCCATTTTGATTGATGCCCTCAGCCTCTCTTTAGGCGGACGTGGCGACGCCAGTATGGTGCGTGAAGGTGCCGCTCGTGCCGATATCTGTGCAGAATTTTCTTTAGACGCCAATTCATCCGTATGGCTGACGGAGCATGACTTTGCTAATGACGACAATCAACTCATTTTGCGTCGGGTGATCGACAACGCTGGTCGCTCCAAAGCCTATATCAACGGCATCACCGCTACCGCAGGACAGTTACGTGAACTGGGCGATTTGTTAGTCGACATTCATGGTCAGCATGCACACCAGTCTTTACTTAAAAGTGATGCGCAACGGGCGCTGCTGGATATGCAAGGTGGCTTGCAAGCATCCGCGCAAGAAGTCGCACAATTATTTAAAACCTGGCGCAATCTGGTCAAACAAAGAGAGGAGTTTGAACGCGACTCCAAAAACGTTTTGCTAGAAAAAGAACGTCTGGAATGGCAGGTTAAAGAACTCGATAAGCTACAAATTCAACCTGGTGAATGGGAAAGCATCAGCCATGAACATAGCCGTCTGGCACATGCCGCCAGTCTGCTCGAAGGAGCGCAAGAAGCTGCCGATCTAATCACCGAATCCGATCACCCTATGCTGTCGCAGCTATCGTCGTTGCAACAAAAATTATCCAAATTATTGGATTACGATCCTGCTCTGCAACCTGTGATTGACGTACTAGATTCTGCCCGCATCAACTTGCAAGAAACTAGCTATGCATTAAATGATTATCTGAGCCGGATCGAACTTGACCCGGCACGCTTGCGTACGGTAGAAGCGCGGATGGAAAGCATTCATTCCACTGCACGCCGCTTTCATGTGACGCCTGAGACCTTACATTTAGAGTTTGCGACCTTGTCCGAACAGTTGCTTCAATTGGCAGATGCATCAGATATTCAGGCACTCAAAGCGCAGGAAGAAAAAGCGTTTGCCACCTACAAAAAAAATGCACAACAGTTATCCAAAGCACGTCGTCAGACAGCCCAAGAATTATCTGCAGCAGTAACGACAGCAATGCAAGATCTGAGTATGAGTGGCGGGTCGTTTGCGATCGCTTTATCTAAATGTGAACCAGCCAGTTACGGCCTGGAGCAAATCGAATTTCAAGTAGCGGGTCATGCTGGTGTACAACCAAGATCATTGGCAAAGGTGGCCTCCGGTGGCGAGCTAGCGCGGATTTCACTGGCAATCTCAGTGATCACCTCGTGCGCGACCGCCACGCCGACACTGATTTTTGACGAGGTGGATAGCGGCATTGGTGGCGGTGTTGCCGAAGTCGTCGGGCGTCTGCTAAAACGTTTAGGGCAGGACCGGCAAGTACTCTGTGTGACTCATTTACCGCAAGTCGCAAGTCAGGCCAATCAACATTTTGAAGTCAGCAAAAACAGTGATGATGGCAAAACCCATTCACAGATCGCCAGACTCGATTCCAAACAACGGGTAGAAGAAATTGCCCGCATGTTGGGCGGACTGGAAATCACCGCAACCACGCGCAAACATGCCAGAGAATTGCTGGCATCTTAATTTAAAAAACTTTAATAAAAAACTATGCGCTTCCTCAAAGAACCAGATCACACCCACGGCAAAATAGGAAAAATCGCTGTCGTCTTAATCAATCTTGGCACACCAGATGCGCCGACGACTTCCGCAGTGCGTCGCTATCTGAAAGAATTTTTATCTGATCCGCGGGTGGTAGAGGTACCGCGCATGATTTGGTGGCTGATTTTAAATTTAATTATTTTGCCATTTCGCTCCAAACAATCTGCGGCTAAATACGCGTCGATCTGGACCAAGGATGGATCACCGTTAAAGGTGCATACTGAAAAACAAGCGGTGCTCTTAAAAGGCTATTTGGGAGAACGTGGACATGAAGTGCATGTGACCCATGCAATGCGCTATGGCTCGCCCAATATCCCGACTGTTTTACAAAAATTGAAAACCGATGGCTATGACAGGATTTTGATTTTGCCTGCCTACCCGCAATATTCAGCGACGACGACCGGTGCCAATGCAGATGCAGTTTTTCAGCATTATCAAAAAATTAGAAACATGCCCGAGTTGCGTATGGTCAGGAGTTATCACGACCATGATTCCTACATCCGCGCACTCCGATTCTCGATCATGAACCACTGGCAAAGCTATGGTCGCCCTGACAAACTGGTCATGAGTTTTCATGGATTGCCAAAAGCATTTTTAATGCGCGGCGATCCCTATCATTGCGAATGCTATAAAACTGCCCGTTTATTAGCGGAACAATTAGGTCTGACTAAAGAGCAATATGTTGTGACTTTCCAATCAAGGCTGGGACGCGCAGAATGGCTGCAACCCTATACAGCCCCCACAGTAAAAGCGCTCGGACAACAAGGTACCAAACGTATTGATGTGGTTTGTCCCGGCTTTATCGCCGATTGCCTAGAAACCTTGGAAGAGATAGCCATGGAAGTCCGTGATGAATTTTTGCATGCCGGCGGTAAAGAATTTAATTACATTCCCTGCCTGAATGAATCGCCAGAGTGGATGCGCGGGCTAGCAGAAATTACCGAGCAACATCTGATCGGCTGGCCGACGATGATGACAGTCAGTATGCGAGACAAGCAAAAGCAAGATGCGCAAATTAGTCGATCAGAATCTAAACGTTTAGGTGCAGAGCATTGACTACCTCAGCCCAATCTAACAAGGTATTTGTCATTGGCGACATCCAAGGTTGCCATGATCAGTTGTTAGAACTGATTGCGCTGATAGACAAAGATGTACCGCAGCAAGCCCCGGCTCCCCGTCTGTTATTTGCGGGCGATCTGGTCAACCGTGGCCCGAAGTCCTTAGCCACGTTGCGCCTTATACGCAGTCTGGGTGAACGCGCAAATAGCGTGCTGGGCAACCACGATCTGCACTTACTCGCCGTCGCCAACGGCATCCGCAAAGCCCATCGCAACGACACCATCGACGATATCTTAGCGGCACCCGATCGGGAAGAATTATTGACATGGTTGCGTCATCGCCCGCTCGCCTTGTTGGAGCAAGGTCATCTGCTAATCCATGCTGGCGTTTTTCCCGCATGGACAATAACAGAAGCCTTGAACTTGGCTCACGAGGTGGAAACGGTTTTGCGCGGTGATCACTATGTGGATTTTTTGAGTCAGATGTATGGCAATACACCCGATCAATGGAGCGATACTCTGCAAGGCGCAGACCGCTACCGCTGCATCGTCAATGCCCTCACTCGCATGCGCTTTTGCAGCAGCGATGGGCTGATGGATTTTGCCAGCAAAGATGGCATGGGCGATACGCCTGATGGTTATTTCCCTTGGTTTGACGTTCCAGGTCGTCAGACCGCAGGCGAACCGATTGCCTTCGGGCACTGGTCAACACTGGGCTTGATCATTCGTGACGACTTGTTGAGTTTAGACACTGGCTGCGTCTGGGGTGGCAAGCTGACGGCGGTATGCCTTAATGATCACAGCGTAGTACAAGTCGATTGCCCCCAGCAGCAAAAACCGGGCTAAAGCTAGATGATCTATCCGACTTTGATTTAAAAAATGTCAAACGGAGTGTCCAATCATTCTGCGGCTTCTGGCACGAAAATGACCTGCAAGCAGCATAATCATTGGACGATGCTTTTAACCTTAGAGTGCGCATGGCGCATCCTATAGTTTTAATTCCATAACGAGGCAATCAAGCTTACGCTGCTTGCTGACTCACTCTACTCGCCTCTGCAATCGCATTCAATTGATCCACGATCGTCTGATCCAATTGCATCGTCTGTGCTGGCGGGATCACCAACGTCGTAATTGTTTTGAGCATCGCCGTTGGTAAGTCGCCTAAACGCACTTTATCAATACGCGTCTTTTCCATCGGATTGGTGGCGGCCTCGTACAAAATAACTTCGTGCTCCAGAGGATAGTAACGAGCCAGTTTATTCACCAGTATTTGTAAGTGCGCGGTATTGGTCTCAAACTTCTTCATGCTCAAATCACCCGCTAAGCCAGGCTGCCACAAGATTTGTAGGCAGGTTGGATCAAGCACATGCTGGTAGATCATAAACTGCGTTGTCTCCATAGACTGCATGCCCGTTTTGGCCGGATCAATCCCGATATCTGCCACCAGACAATCCTCTTCAGAAATGCCAGGCTCCATCACGGCGCTATAACCCTCGGCTCTGGCATCGGCAATTGCCATGTGAGCGATGCAGGCAAAAATGCCGGGGTGCCCATAGAACGCAGCACAGACAGTTTTACCGGCACGCACCTGATCCAGAATTGTGTCGGCCATACGGCGATAAGTATCACGCCGATCTTTACCTTCGATCTCGACATCGCTGTAATAGCCGAGCAAACAAATATATTCTTTAGCGATATCTTGCAGCCATTTGCGGGTAAAAATATTAGGCACGACAGCAACGACCACATCGCTGTTTTCAATATAGCTTTGAGCGATTGGGGTCAGATGCCCAGCCATTCTTAAACCAGTGCCAACACAAATTAACTTACCTTGCTTTTGATTGGACATAGACGTTCTTTAGATAAAAAACTACTGATGATGGACGGATACACAGTTACGCCCCCGAGATTTAGACAAATATAAGGCCTGATCCGCTGCTTCCAGCGTCGCTTTGAATGTACGATTTGGGCTGACAGGAAAACTGGCGACGCCAAAACTAGCGGACAATTTGAATTGATGACCGCTTGCGGTGGTGTCAATAGATTCAATCGCATTGCGGCAGCGCTCTGCTAACTGCAGGGCCGTGTCTGAATTCGAGTCCGGCATACAAATGGCGAACTCCTCACCTCCAAGCCGTCCGAACAAATCTACTTTACGGAGCTGAGACTGCACTACCTCGGTCACTGTCTTCAAGACCCAGTCACCTGTAGCATGACCAAAAGTGTCATTCACTTTTTTAAACAAATCCATATCGAACAAAATGATACTCATCCCACTAGAATTTTTTTCAAAAATATCGGTCGCACAAGTCATAAAGTGCATACGGTTTGCGACCTGCGTTAAGCCATCTGTTTGGGAAAATTGACGAAAGCGATTTTTTTGTTCCAGGGTTTTCATCAACCAGATCAAAATGGATAGCAACAATCCCATGACAAAAATTACTGCTATCAGCAACAATTGATTATTACGCTTTTCTAATTGTTGCTCTATACGAAGAACCTTATTTTTCTCCTCCAGCAAACTCATTTGATTAGCTTTATCCTGCATATCAAACTTGACACGTTGGTAGGCAACGCTTTTTTGCAATTGCTCATCCAATACTTTATCTTTAAGTACTAATGCAGCGTCAGAATATTCTAAAGCAGCAGCTAGCTGCCCTTGAGCGCGCTTAATGAGTGCCATAGTCGTATTAATTTTTTGCCTGACTTGCATAGACTGATTTATTTTTTCATGCTCGTACGCACTTAGACCATGAGTCTCTGCAAGCGAGAAATTCCCAATTTTCAGATACGCCTTTGCTATGGCCTCCTCTAGTTCACAAAAATTATTTAATTTTTGATCAGCTTTGGAATATTCAATCAGTAGAGGTAGCCCCAGCTTGATTCCCTGCTGATATGAGTGCTCCTCAATTAAATCAATTACCTCGTAACCCCTAAGAAACAGCACAATACTTTTCCGACCATTAGCGTTGCAACTGTCGATTGCATCTTTCATTAAAGAAAGAGCATCAGCATGATTTCCACGTTCAAAATTGATCTGTACCTTATTCGCATAGCCGATACATTTAGCTTGGAAATTACCTTGGGGGCTGGGAAGGCTAATTATCCTGTCAGCATAAGATAACGCATCATCATAAGCGCGTAGAGAAGATAGAAGAGTTGCAGCCGAATGGAGAATACCGATTTGTGCGGTGTAACTGTCTATCGTTGGCAGTAATAAAATGCTTTGATTCATTGCATTTAGTGCATTGTCATATTCTCCTAGCGCCGTATAAGATGCGGATAGTTGATTTAAAAATTTAACTTTAAGATTCTGATCAGTTATATTTCCGATTACTGACTGAACAATATCAATACGCTCTTTATGAAGCCCCACAAATCCTAAATATGAAGCTTTATACAATACAAATTTATTAGATTGCTCTTGAGTAAATTGTATTTTTTCGGCTGTTAAATGTTGCAATACAACAGTGGCCTTTGCTATATCCCGGTCTATATATTGTAAAAAGAGTTGAAGTTGTTGATCAATTTCTTCGGCACTATCTGCAAATACAGAGGATGTAAAAGTCAGTAGCATCAGAAAAATAATTGATACAGTCACTTTCAAAATACGTCCCCTTCCAAGTGTTTTTTAGAATAGAAGATTCTAAATCTAAATTTTAAACTCCTTGAGTAACTTCAATGCTCGGAAGTTCATCGGCAGAAATACCAATCAAATCTGCGACGGCATTTTTATCACCCGACATAAACGCGTCCTGCTCTTCTTCAGTCAAACCAAAAGTGGTCATTGCGCCTGCAGGATCTGCGTTGTGTGCATCACGAGCGGCAGCATCTTTATCGAGCACATTCAAATAATCCAATAGTTTTGACATAATCGTTTTCCTTTGGTTGGGTTAAAGATAAGGTACAGCCGTAAGGATTCTATAATGTTTCTTTTAAACACTGGAAAAAATCTGTCACTTCTGTGCTCGATACGTAGCGGCCAGAAGTAAAAATTTGTATCGATTATTGAGCTTACGAACCTAAGCCCTCGCCGACAGATACCCAAGCCGCTTGTGCTACCTCTCTCCGGTGTGCGTTTTCAGTTGAAATGAGTGGTAGACGAATCAGATCGGCTGTCATGCCGCCGCCTTGCAAAATCAGTCGCATGCTTTCGACAAAGGTCATCTCGCCGATAAAATCCGCTGCGGTGTGCAATGCTCCTTGAGCATCGACATAGCGGATGGCAAAGGGTTGGACCGGGACGCGGGCTTCGATGGCGGCTTCAAACAGATTGGCGTGGAACGGCAAAATTGCACCCTGTGCTGCGGTGGTGCCTTCTGGAAAAAAGGCGATGCGTTTGCCTGCTTCGATCTGATGTACCAGGCCTTCATAGATGCGACGTACTTCGCGTTGCTTGCCGCGGGCTAAAAAAATCGTGCCCGCCTTTTCGCACAGCCAGCCGACCAGTGGCCATTTTCGGATGTCGGATTTGGCGACGAAGTGGCAGGGTTGCAGCGTATTTAATACGAAAATATCTAACCAGGAAACATGATTGGATACAACCAGCACGTTGGAAGACGCGTGCGCTGACGGTGAGTCGGCTGCGCGATCAATCAAGCGCACTCTGACTTTGCAAATGGTAAGTAAGTTTTTAGACCAGCGGCGGATTAGCGCCTCGTGCGTTGCAGTGCTAGTCCATGGAAAAATCGCCGCGCAGGTGAGCATGCCCGCAAACAAGTGAACGATGATACGTATAAAACGCCAAGCTATCATGCCTACCCTGTATCTTTTTTACAGGATTTACGCAAAACCGCCCCAACCGCGTTGCAGCACCTAGCCGTAGCGAAGCACTGTCGTCATCGCTACGCCTTGTTGGGACAATTTTGCGTAAGTCCTATTTTAGTTAAATATATACTGGGAGTAGGTATTTTTAATTGTCCATATATTATTTGGACATTAAGTATGATTTTTACCCATACTCCCCTATTTTTGCCAAACAACAGGCACTTCAGTTAGTCAGCCAACTGTGTACGGACTAGCGACTTTGGCTAGACCACTTCATACGCAACATGACCAGATACGATGGTGGCTTTGACGATGCCGGGCAGTTCATAGCCGATAAATGGCGTGTGCTTGCCTTGACTAGTCAGGGCTTTGGGTTCGACCAACCAACGGGCTGCTGGATCGAACAGACACAGGTCGGCGACGCTGCCGACACTCAACACACCGCAAGGCAAGCTGGCGACCTTGGCGGCACCGTTGGTGATTGTCGACAAAGCTTGCGTCATGGAGACTGTGCCGTGGCTGTCCTCTACCCATTTCAGAGTCAGCGACAAGAGTAATTCCAAACCAGTGGCACCGGGTGATGCCTCGGCAAATGGCAGCAGTTTTTCATCATCATCGACCGGCGTGTGATCTGAGCAGATGGCGTCTATCGTGCCATCTAATAATGCGCTACGGATCGCATCGCGGTCACGCTGGCTGCGCAGTGGCGGCGTGAGGTGGGCATTGGCGTCGAAGTAGCCGATGTCGGCATCGGTCAGGTGAACGTGATGCGCGCCGACATCGCAAGTGAGGAGCAAACCTTCTTTTTTTGCCTGCCGCACCAGATCTAACCCGGCAGCAGATGAAATACGACATAGATGGACTTTGGCACCTGTCGCACGCATCAATTCAAATAAGGTGTGCAGTGCAATCGTTTCTGCCATAACGGGCACACCGGATAAGCCAAGGCGCGATGCCAGCGGTCCGCTGTGGGCAACACCACCTTTACCGATAAAAGCATCTTGCGGACGCAGCCAGACGGTATAAGAAAAAGTGCTGGCATATTGCAGTGCGCGTTGCAGTATGTTGGTGTCGGCAATGGTGACATCCGCTTGCGAAAAGCCGATGCAACCAGCGTCGGTCAGCGCAGACATTTCTGTCAGGGCTTCGCCTTTCAATCCAACGGTGAGTGCGCCCAAGGGATAAACATGTGCCTTGTTTTGGATTTTGGCGCGTTGTTTGAGCATCTCGACCAAACCGGATTCGTCCAGTACTGGATCAGTATCTGGCGGACAAACCAGACTGGTCACGCCACCGCGCATGGCAGCTTGCAACTCGGACTCTAAAGTGGCTTTATATTCAAAACCCGGCTCACGCAAACGGGCGCTGAGATCGACCAAGCCTGGCGCGACAATCAATCCGGTCGCATCGATGATTTTATTCGCGACAAAATCAGCAGGCGCCTGACCAATGGCGACGATCTTGCCAGCGGCAATATAAATATCCTGCACGCCGTCGATCTGGTTGGCGGGGTCAATCACTCGGCCATTTTTGATGTGTAGTTTCATACTGGTTTTTCTTCTTTATTTTCTACGTGATAATATCAATTACCAGCGACGATGCTCATCACCGCCATCCGCACCGCGATCCCAAATGTCACTTGCGGCAAGATCACTGCCTGCGGACCATCGGCGACCGCAGAATCAATCTCTACACCACGATTCATCGGACCTGGATGCATCACGATGGCATCTGGTTTTGCTAATGCCAGTCGCTCCGGTGTTAAGCCATAGCTTTTAAAATATTCTTGCGCGGAAGGGAGTAAGGCACCACTCATGCGCTCATTCTGCAGGCGCAGCATGATGATCACGTCGACGCCTTTGAGACCTTCATCCATATTATTAAACACGCGCACGCCCATCTGTTCTAATCCCCCCGGTAACAAAGTGCGTGGGCCAATCACGCGCACTTCTGGCACGCCCAAGGTCGTCAGTGCGTGGATGTCAGAACGCGCAACACGGCTATGCAATACATCGCCGACAATAGCGACCGTCAGATTAGTAAAATCTTTTTTGTAGTGACGGATAGTGTACATATCCAACAAACCTTGGGTCGGATGCGCATGACGTCCATCCCCGGCATTGATCACATGTACATGATTTTGCTTAGTGTCATTGAGATGTTTGGCAATCAGAAACGGTGCGCCGGAGGTGGCATGGCGCACAACAAACATATCGGCATGCATCGCAGCCAGATTGTCTATCGTGTCTAATAACGATTCGCCCTTGCTGGTACTGGAGGCGGAAATATTAAGATTGATTACATCAGCAGACAAACGTTTTGAGGCAATCTCGAACGTGGTTCGGGTACGGGTAGAGTTTTCAAAGAACAGGTTGAAGACACTTTTACCGCGCATCAGAGGGACTTTTTTAACTTCTCTGTCGCTGATACTGACGAAAGAGGAGGCGGTATCCAAAATATGATTGACGATGGATTTTGGCAAGCCGTCAATCGTCAGCAGGTGCTGGAGTTCGCCATTTTTATTGAGTTGGGGATTATGCATGATCGATTGAGAAGCTAAGTTGTCCTGAATCTGCACGTCGCAGATTGACGGATGAAGAGGGTTCAAATTCGGCAGTGTGGGCGACGAAATCAGCGGCGATCGGTAGTTCGCGGCCACCACGATCCAGTAAAGCAGCCAGCATGATTTTTGCGGGGCGACCGTAATCAAAAAGTTCGTTAATCGCTGCCCGCGTGGTGCGACCGGTGTAGAGCACATCATCGACCAAGATAATGCTGGCACCGTTCACATCAAACGGAATTTGGGTCGGCTTGACCTCGGCGTGCAAACCTTTTTCGGCATAGTCATCACGATAAAACGAGACGTCGATAAATCCAGGTTTGATCTGCAGCCCCAAGTCGCCGGTAAGTCGCTCAGCAAGCCATGCACCACCTGAATAAATACCGACAATCGCAAGATGATCATCGTTGGCAACACGCGCCTTAATTTGTGCCAGCAATTGCTGGTAGAGCATCTCTGCTTCTGGTAACTGCTTCGTAGTGGTCATGGCAAGATTTATTTAGTAGAGTCAATTAGTGAGGTTAATTCGTGGCATCAAAATATTGTTGCAGTATGAGTGCCGCAGCTTGTGCATCAATACGCTCACCACGTTTAGCATGGATGACGGCGGAAGAATAGCGTTCATCAACCAACTCCACCTGCACGGAAAACCGGCCATGCAGTTGATTAGCAAACCGCCGGCAGCGCTGCGTCATTTCATGTTCGGCACCGTCGGGATGCATGGGTAAACCAATCACACATAAAATAGGTTGCCAGGATTTGATCAGCGCAGCAATTTCATCAAACTTAGCATCATTGGTAGCAGCGCTGATTATGGAGAGCGCCTGCGACTGTCTGAGCACGGTATTACCAACAGCAACACCAATACGCTTCAAACCAAAATCAAATGCCAATATCGTGCCTGTAAGAATGTTAGAGCAAGGTGCAGAACCGGGAACAATAACGGAGGAAGTAACGGAAGAATTAATCGATTCTGGAGCAGACATAGCGAGACTTGTCATCAGGCGTGTCCTGCCTCGGAGGCGAGCATCAGCGGATCAATGCCGAGTAATTTTATCGCTGCCAGAAATCGCTCTTCTATCGGCAAGTCGAATAAAATTTTGGCATCTGCTGCTACCGTCAACCAGCCGTTGGCTAAAATTTCTTGTTCAAGCTGACCCGCACTCCATCCGGCATAACCAATACTGACCATGACTTGTTCCGGCCCATCGCCAGAAGCTACGGCTTCCAGTACATCGCGCGATGTGGTGAAAGCAATCTCGTCGGTTACCTTGAGTGAGGAAGAAAACTTGCCAACCGGAGCATGCAATACAAAGCCCCGGTCATCCTGCACGGGGCCGCCGAACATCACAGGCTTCTCACGCATGGGATGGGAATTGGGGATAATTTCTAACTTAAGATCAATCCTGTCAAACAGGCCCGCGACTGTCAGATCAGTCGGCCTGTTAATCACTAAGCCCATAGCGCCGCGCTGATTATGTTCGCACAGGTAAATCACGGTTCCACCAAAAATCGGATCGAGCATGGATGGCATGGCGATCAAAAAATGATTGGTCAGATTTAATTCCGCTGCAGATTTTGCTTGCGGTTGGTGTTGCGGCTCAGAAGAGTTTGGAGCAGATGCGCCAGAAGACGCAGGAGACACTTGATCAGGCGCAATAGTAGCCTCGGGCTCTTGTCGCACTGGATTGTCGGACTTCGGGGGTTTAATTTGCTTCGCCATGGCGACATTTTAGCATTTTTGGCGTGCTTTTTCGATGTGTGCTAAGGTGCGCAAACACTCGCATTGCCACCTGAAAATCATGTCAATTAATTCATAAAATGACCTCTTCTTCCCCGACAACCCATCCTGCTTCCACCGATATTTTGCCCGTTTCTTTAGTCTGGTTCAGACGTGATTTACGCAGCTTTGACCATGCTGCCTTATATGCCGCGCTGAAACACAGCGCAGCGGTATATTGTGTTTTTATATTTGATGCCACGATTTTGCAAGGACTGCCTGCCAACGACAGGCGCGTCTGGTTTATCTACGAAAGCATCAAAGAATTAGCGAAAGAGCTGAAAAAAATGGGCGGGAGTCTGATAGTCCTGCATGGCGACTCTGAGGAAGAAATACCCAGACTGGCAGCGGAGTTGCGTGCCTCTGCCGTGTTCGCTAATCATGACTACGAACCGCAGGCAATTGCACGGGACAACATTGTTAAAACTCGGCTAGCCAGTTTTAACTGCGCACTCCACACCTGCAAGGATCAGGTGATTTTTGAAAAAAACGAGGTCTTGTCCTTGGCTGGCACAACTTTTTCAGTATTTACGCCTTACAAAAACGCGTGGCTAAAAAAATTCTATGCAGAAGGCAGCGACTTTTATAGCAAGCCTTATCCGCTTGAAACCTATGCTGACCGATTAAGAGCATTTCTGGATGAAAGCATACCAAGCTTGCAGGCAATGGGGTTCAGCGACACAAGCGACTCCCATATGAATATACCGGCAGGCATGTCCGGCGGAGCCAAATTGCTTGAGGATTTTTTACATCGAATTCATCGATATGATGTGGCGCGGGATTATCCGGCAGTTAAAGGTCCCTCGTATCTATCGGTACATTTACGGTTTGGGACTGTCTCAGTGCGCCATTTGGTCAGAGAGGCGATGGCTTGCGTGCGTACAGTGGCAGACCAATCGGGCGCACAAACCTGGTTGAATGAACTGATCTGGCGGGATTTTTATTTCATGATCCTGAATCACCATCCGCGCGTAGTTGGTCATGCTTTTAAACCTGATTATGACGCCATCCAGTGGGAAAGTGGCGCTCGCGCAGAATCCTTATTCGCGGCCTGGTGTGAGGGACGTACTGGCTATCCATTAGTCGACGCTGCCATGCTGCAACTGAATCAAACTGGCTATATGCACAACCGCTTACGAATGGTGACGGCCTGTTTTCTGATCAAAGACCTTGGGATAGACTGGCGCTGGGGTGAGCGTTATTTTGCGCAACATTTAAATGATTTTGATTTGTCGGCAAATAATGGTGGCTGGCAGTGGGCGGCCTCTTCTGGCTGTGATGCGCAACCCTATTTCCGCATCTTTAATCCTGTAACACAATCAGAGAAATTTGACGCAGAAGCTAAGTTCATTCGCAAGTATTTACCCCAATTAAGCAAGCTCAGTAACAAGCAAATTCACGCGCCCTGGACACAGACAACTGAGGTCTTGGAACTTGCTGGTATCCGCTTAGGTAAAAATTATCCTATGCCGGTGATTGCTCATGATCAGGCGCGTAAGGCGACACTGGCACGCTATGCCGTTGTGAAAAAACCGGACGAAAAAAATGCACCTGATTAGGGTGCATTTTTAAGACTCGTCAGAACATTTTTACTGAGAAGTTTAATCAAGAAGCTGATCTAAAATTGAACTTCTCAGGTGGAGAGAATTAAATGACAACGGCTTCTTTACCTACGAAGCGCACAATCGCTCCCAATAAATCATCCTCGCGGTACGGCTTACCAAAATATTCATTTACACCCAACTCCTGCGCGTAATTGCGATGCTTATCCGCAGTACGTGAGGTAATCATGATAATAGGGATATGACTGGTACGTGCATCACTGCGTACGTTGCGCGTCAAATCGAAGCCATCCATGCGTGGCATTTCAATATCTACCAGCATGACATCGGGAGTAACCGACTGCAATTGTTCCAGCGCATCAATGCCATCTTTTGCCAACACAACCTGGTAGCCTTCACGCGTCAACAAGCGTTGTGTCACCCGGCGTACAGTCAACGAATCATCCACCACCATAATGGTGTGCTGAGTCCGCAAACCTTGTACTGGGACCGATTGGACTTTACTTGGCTCGGTATTGAGATTAGCGACGGCACCCATTTCTGGATTTTCTGGCGTTGGTGTTGCACTAGGATGGCGAGCATGTTCGTGCTCCATTCTATATGCCAAAGGCACAGGATTAAGGATTAAAACAATTTCGCCTGAACCCAACACCGTTGCGCCAGCAATACCTGCCATACGCGCTAATTGTGGTCCAATATTTTTAACCACAACCTCGCGGTTACCGACGATATCGTCAACATGAATTGCGACGCGCTCAGCACCACTCTTCATAATCAATAAAGGAGTGTATTGTTGAGAAGTCGGTGCAACTTCATTCTCACCAAGCAAGGTAGACAAATAATGCATGGCAACGCGATTGCCTTGCCACATGATTGCGCCGTCGTTATAGGCATTAGCTAATACAGCCGATTTCAGTTGCTGTACTTGCTCTACCAAGACGGACGGCACTGCAAATGTTTTTCCACCTGACTTCAAAATAACCACTTGAGTCACAGCCAAAGTCAGTGGTAAGTGAATAGTAAAGTGCGCACCTTTACCCTCGACAGAAGTTACTTCAACCCGACCGCCTAAGGATGCCGCTTCGGAGCGAACTACGTCCATGCCAACACCACGCCCGGCTAACTCGGTTACTTCGTTGGCAGTTGAGAAGCCAGGCTCAAAAATCATGTTGACGGCTTCAGCATCACTAGCGCTTTCGTCATAGCCAAGCAAACCTACCGTTTTGGCTTTTTCGCGGATACGTGCCAGATTCAAACCTTGGCCATCATCAGTAAAGTGGATCACCACTTCGTTACCTTCCTGACGAATTTCAACTAGCAACTCACCTGTTTCTTCTTTTCCATTTTGACGACGTGATTCGCGTGACTCAATGCCATGGACAATAGCGTTACGTAACAAATGTTCGAAAGGTCCAACCATTTTTTCCAACACGCTACGATCGATCTCAACTGAGGTGCCACGAATATCTAAATTGACGCGCTTATCAACCTCTTTTGAAGTCTGACGTGTCACACGATATAAACGCTCAGAGATACTAGCAAAAGGAATCATACGAACACGCATCAGATCCTGCTGCAAATCACGCGTCAGGCGCGCTTGCACATGCAAGTCATTGGATGCATTGTCAATCGTACGAGTCAAGTTATTTTGCACAGTAGATACGTCGCTGACGCTCTCTGCCATCATCCGTGTCAGTTCTTGCAAACGGGTAAACCGGTCGAATTCTAATGGATCAAATTCACGATCACCGGACATCGCCATACGCGATGTAATTTGCGTTTCTGCCTGAATTTCTACTTCACGCAATTGATCGCGCAAGCGATTTACGTTATCGGTCAATTCAGTTAACGAAGTACGTAAGGTGCTTACTTCATTTTCTAGTTTGGAGCGAGAGATAGAAACTTCACCGGCCTGATTGACCAGACGATCCAGAATATCTGCCCGTACCCGCACCAACGGCACCGGTGCTGCGGGTGTTGTAGCCGCTGGCACAGTGGTACGAGGCGTGGAACTGACCGCTTTATTAAATGACGGACTGGAAGACTGCAGCGGCAAAATCGAGGTCAGGCTTACCAATTCTCTTGGTGTTTGCACTACTTCAGCAACTGGCGCACTCAAAGTCTCTTGGAACTGATCTAGCTCTTGCGCTGCTGTAAGTGGTGCTGCTGGCGCTTGTACTTCGACCGCATTTGGATTTTGCAAACGGTCAAACAATTGCATGCTGTAATCGTGTCGCATCAGCAGATCATCCATCAAGGATAATCGTGCCACCCCGCCAGCACCTGCGTGCATCAGGTTTTCAAGGCGAGTTTCCATATCATGAGTGTGCTGACCCAATTCCATCGCACCAGCCATCCGAGCACTACCCTTGATTGTATGCATCAAACGCAGAATAGATTGTGGTACCGCGATCTCTTCTGGTTGCTGCTTCCAAGTACGCAATAGCTGCCCAACCATAGGCAACAAATCGTGACCCTCTTCGATAAATACTGGCAGCAAATCAAGATCGAGATCATCTTTAATGCGTAGATCAGGATCTGAGCTCAATACCGCAGGTTCGTATGCGCTGGCAACAGTAGCGTCTACCAATAAATCTGCAGGCGCTGGGGTCTCCAGCGGCTGCGCTATAACTTCTATGATTTGAACTTCCGGCTCTGGGTCTGGCTCGCTCCACTCTAGAACTGGAGGTGAAGCCAAGGTAGCTTGATGAGTATCCTCAACTACCGGCATCTCAGCAACTTCTAACACGGGGTGCTCAGTAGCAACTAAGTCTTGATTGCCTAAAGATGCAGTTAATTCAGGGACATCATGCTGCGAAATATCAACAAGAGAAGTATCTGCATTTTCTCCATGTACTTCAGAGGCTTCAAATTCAGTGGTTTCAGCAGAAACATCCTCTGCAGTATCGATTGAATTTTCTACGAAAGAATCGGACTGAGCAGCTAAATCCTTAGTCTCAACAATATCAGGTGATTCGCTAAGGTCGTTTAAATCAAGTTTTTCATTTGTGGATGTAATGAACTCATCATCGGCACCAGCATCTGACCGCCCGATAATTGCTTGCAGCAATTTCTCTAATTGACGTACTTCAGTTGGCGCATGCTCAGCCATTTCTGATAAGGCAAACTTTTGCAGCATCGATTTAACAGCATCGACGCTGTGATCTACTACGTCATATTCAGCATTATCTAAAGTGACAGGGTGGCGTTCCAAGCGCTGCAAAACCATTTCTAAACAATGCGCTAATTCTTGCACCGCTTTCAATCCGACAGTAGCAGAACTACCAGCCAAAGAATGTGCTGCATGAACTGCGTGCTTAGATACTGGGCGATGTGGCTCGTGTCGCCATTCTGCAAAGTCCTGCGCCAAGAAACGAACAATTTCATCCGTCTCTGCCATGTAAATCGTGTGTAATGGCAAACTAATTTCGATATCGCCAATACGTTTGACATTATCATCTTGCGTCGATAAAGGCTTGGACAAATCAGGGAATTCAATAATTTGAGCACTGCTAGTGCCGATCAAATTATCAGTCAATGCAGTGGCATGAGCTGTATCTGCAGATTCGCTAACTTGATTAGTATCTTGAGTATCGGCGACCTGATCAGGAGCATCTAAATTCGTTACGTCTAGGTTGGCAGAATTTAAGCTTGTCGAATCTAACTTACTGTCGTCCAAGTGTTCGGCTAGTGGCAAAACAGGCAAAACATCGTCAACATTTAAATCAGGAAGATTGTCCGCATTCGGAGACGCAACCAGCAAATCATGCGAAGGCTCGTCTAATATTGGACTGTCCTGCTCTTGCAACTCGGCATGTGCAGGTATTTCTGCCACAAAAGCGGCCAAGTCAGCATGCTCAGTCAATGCCTCACTATGTAAATCGTCCGCCTCGTCCTCGAGTGCGATCGCTTGGATTACTTCCTCTACTGACTCGTGTTCAGTCGCAGAGGTATTTTCCTCTACAACCTGAGTAGCTACTATCTCAGAAACTTCAGGCTCAGCATCGATACTTTCTTGTAACGCTGGGGTGCCAACTACTTCATTTGCTATTTCACTTAATGGCGTAGCTTGCCGCTCTTCTATATATGAATAATCTTGTCCCGCCTTCATCCTCTCAGCAGCGGCAATAACAGCATGACCATTTCTCGTTGAGTAGCCAGATTGCTTTAAATCTTCTACCCATACAGTTAATTCATCCGCAGCTTTATCAAGCAATGCATATAAATTTTCATTACCGTTTCGCGACTCAGATAGCCACAGATTCATCACCTGTTCTATGCTCCAGGCGGCCTCACCAAAGACGGTCACACCAACCATCCGCCCACTTCCTTTTAGAGTATGGAAAGAGCGACGCAAGCTAGTCAGGTCTTCTTGATTATTTGGATTGTGTCTGGAGTGAGGCACAGTCTTGCGGACAAACTCTAATACTTCATCCGCTTCTGTCAGGAAAATTTCCAATAACTCGGCATCAATTGCCTCATCACCTTCAGGCAATTCAGGTACATAAGTTGGCGTAGATTCAGTGACTGTATGCGTCGTCGCTGCAACGATGTCGTTCAAAGAATCTTGCGACATCGTCGCACCGGCCTTATCTAACAAATTAATCGCAGCATTGGCTCTAGTATTCGCATTTGCATCGTCCAACAAAGCAGCAACCGAACGCTCAGACTCCAGTGAGTCTTTTAATTGTGCTTGAAGCTCGAAATTACTAGGCTGCTCCACCAAAGAAGCAACTAGCATGTCGGATTGATGCTGTTGATTTAACAGCTCTTGTTCCGCAGTAACGACGTCAGCTAAATGACTTGTACTATGATTGATTTCAGCAACTTTAGTTGAGTCAGAAGACGACAGAGCTATATTGAGTGAGGTAGGTAGTAATTCTTTGTCAGAATTTTTGTCTAGCAGTTTCGTACGCAGTAAACCTGCATCCGGATCGAAATTGAATTTTTTCTTTGCGGTATCAGGCTGCGATTGTAATATTTCGATAAAAAATGACAAGGCTCCAATGTTTTGAGCCACATTTTGATATGCATTCTTAGCATGCTCAGTGCCAGCAAGTCCGGCAAATTGTCCTATCACTTTACGCGTATGCTCTACAGCAAGCATCACATCATCTTGATCCAAAATAGCTAACGCGCCACCGATCTGGTGCAAAATTGGGTCTACTGGAGTCAGTGCCTCTAAACTATTAGGATCGCGGAAATATTCATCCAAGACTTTTTCAACCTGGCGCAAACTGGACTGCATCTCGGCAACCAAGACTGACATCGTCTGTCTTTGTTGGGCCTCTCTAGAAATCTCACCCATCCATGCCGCTTGGGTAGGTGGCTCGTCTCCAGACACTAACGACAATAGGCGCGCCGTAATTTCATCTGCACGCTCTGAGAAGTGAGCCGGTAAGCGAGTAATATGGTCTAAAGCATTCTCAACAAATAACAAGCTTGTAGCTAACTCAATGCCAATCTTACTATTATCTGAAGTATGCGCGGCGTGACGCGAAATACCGCTCAATTCGCGTAACAGCTTGGACAGTGAAGACGAATTAAGCTGCGAACAGCTATCCGCTAGATCTTTCATTTTTTGTGAAAAGCGATCCGCAACGCTCATGTCACCGTTAGCAATTCTGCTCCACAAATTTTTTAAATTTGCAACTTGTTCTTTGGCCGTTACCAGAATATTTGCAGGAATTTCCCCGTAGTTCTTTTGATCATAATCGAGCGGAACTTGATTATCTAATTGGTAGGCACGACGAATTTGCGCAACAAATTCAGAGGGCTGATCAACCTGCGCGATGAAAAACAGGGCATCGCGTAATAAGCGCTCAGGAATGCTAGAGACACCGTCAACCAAGCGACGTATCTGTAAATTAATACGTCCGAAAATTTGTTTTACATACTGTTCATTTTTTATCAGGCCTTTAGCTACCGCTTCTGTAAAGCCGCGCATTACCAACCAAAAGGCTTTCGTCTGAGGAGTTGTTTGTACTCGCTCTACCTCAGCAATCAAATCATGCATGGTTTGCACAGCTTGCAACTGCTGTACATTATCTTTGTTGGTTAATACCACAAGCAAAAGTTTCTCAAACCGCTGTCTGAGATGACTGTAATCAACCTTAACGATGTTAGAGCCTAGCGTCAGCTCAGGAATATGTTCTTGAACTGACAATGAAGGAAAAAACAAATCAGCAGGATGGATTCTTTCAGCACCTTTTAGTTGCAGCAAAGCACGGTAGTATGGAAACAAGCGCACAGGTTGGTGAGCACCGCCAGATAATAAGTCTTCCAGATAACGCAAAATAGCATGAAAAGCGTCGTTGATCACATCAACGTGCGGTTGTGACATACCTAACTGTCCTGTTTGCAGTCGTTCGACCAGGTCTTCTATTGTCTCCGTAACGATAGAGACACCGTCGATATCAACAATTTGCAAAGCGCCATGCGCCTGATGCAAGTAGCTTTTAGCATGCAAGAGCATAGTGGATTTGCTGTCGCTATCTTGGACAACCGCATCCGACAGTAATTTTCCAGCACTGGTTATGGCTTCGCGAACTTCCCCCATCACCCAAGATAGTGGGCCAATGTCAAACTGGTCATGGGAAGTTTCTTGCGAATTTGAAAAATCAGATGTCATGCGTACCCCGCAAACTCAAAGGGAGATAAACCTTCGCTTATCGCCGTGCATTTATGATTTGACTGCATATGCACATCAATACACATATTTATAAAACAGCCATTAGCTGAAGAAGTTAGCGAACAAAATTAGTTACGTAACTAAGCAGCAACTCGGAAGCGAGATACCGAGTTTCTAAGTTCTTCAGCCAACATCGACAATTCACTAATAGAATGCGCAGTTTGTTGCGTACCGCTCTGAGTTTGCTCTGTGATCGTCAAAATATGTTGAATATTTTGCGCAACGCCATTCGCAGAAGTCGCTTGCTGCTCGGTCGCCAAAGAAATGCCTTGAATCAGTTCCGCTAAACGATTAGAAACGCTCCGAATTTCAGACAAGGCCGTACCAGCAGCATCGGATAGCTTCGCTCCCTCAACCACACCTTGTGTTGATTTTTCCATCGCAGCAACCGCATCATGCGTATCCGTTTGAATCGTACGAACCAGCGCACCAATCTGCTTGGTCGCTTCAGCTGAACGTTCCGCCAGTCGCTGAACCTCTTCCGCAACCACCGAGAAGCCTCGACCTGCCTCACCTGCTGAAGCTGCCTGAATCGCCGCATTCAACGCCAAAACATTAGTTTGTTCGGTAATATCGGAAATCAGCTCTGTGATCTCACCAATCTCTTGTGAGGATTCACCCAGTCGTTTAATTCGTTTGGATGTTTCTTGAATTTGCTCGCGAATCTCGTTCATACCTTTGATCGCATTTTCCACCGCATGGGAACCTTGCTCTGCCGCAGCAACGGATTGACGCGCAACCTCGGCCGATTCATTAGCTGAGCGTGATACATCAGTAATATCCTGCGCCATTGTCACAACGATTTGACCCGCATCAGAAATCTCACGTGATTGTTGCTGTGATGCTTCCAGCAAATCGTTTGAAATACCTTGCGCATGATTCGATGCTGAAGTAACTTGCGCTGCTGTTGACGTTACACGACCAACCAGACCGCGCAACTCTTCCACCGTGTAGTTAACCGAATCGGCGATCGCGCCAGTAATGTCCTCTGATACCGTTGCCTGAATCGTCAAGTCACCATCCGCAACTTCTTGCAATTCATTCATTAACCGTAAAATCGCAGCCTGATTTTGGTCATTTGCAGCTTTTGCTTCTTCCTCTTGCTTTTGCGCCTGCAACATTTGTGCCCCAGCTTCAACCCGACGTTCATTCGCTTCTTTTGTACGATTACGACTATCTTGCAACAGCACTAACGCAATGCCAGCAGCCGATAACAACGCGAATACCGCACTAATCAACATCAATATAAAATAGATACTGGTTGAATCTTGCTGTGCGGTGTACGTTTTTTGCAACTTAGTAAGCTTTTGTTTTAAGTCTTCGTTCTCATTAAACAATAATTGCTCTGACTGTTTAGCAGCAATAAAATTTTGCAGATTACCTAGAATGCTGGAAACTGATGCTTGGTACTCCGCAAAAGATTTTTGCAGCTCTAGCAGTTTCTCATGTGTATCTGCATCTTTTGTTGCTGTAAGGCGTAAAACCTCACTGCCGTTCAAAAATCCATCCACTAGGTCGCGGAAAGTATTGGTATCTTTACTTAACAAGAATGCTGTTTCGGGATTAACACCCTCGGAGGTCAAGAATTCATTTGCGCTACGGGCAAGACGTTGCGTCAACATCACTAACTGACCAGAGGCAGAAATTTCACGGGAACTACCACCACCTTGCACTTTTAATGTAGAGATTTGTTCAGTTAATTCCAATAAACCACCAGATAACCCATTCAGTTTTTGTAACGTCTGGCCGAAACCTGTCAGCTCTTTACGCAACTTCATAATCGTATCAGCGGCTTTATCGGAGTTCTTCCAAGCTTTTTGAGTATCTTTCAATACCGGCTCAAGCGTTGAATCTGGCCTACTCACGTCACGGCCTTGATAAGAACCACCGTTCAACAAAATATTCAAATCGTTATTTAATTCCCGGCGGCTTTCATCCAATTGCTTAAACGCAGCTGGATTACCTTGGATCGAGTTTGGTGCGGCTTTACCGATACGCTGGGAATGCATCAGCGCCTCACCCGCAATTTGCGCTTGAGTAGAAATCAATGTCGACTGCGTGGAGTTTAAGTACACGAAAAGAGCAACAGCTAAGAGTGATGCAATCATCAAAATCAACAATACGCGAATCTGTCGTTGCAGAGGCAAACCACCAATCAGAGGCAGTCTTATATCGCCACCTTTTTCAATTACATCGCCGATAAAAGTTGCATCAGCATGCGCTACCGCAGATCGCTCAGCAGGTGCTACAGCGACTTGATCCGGCTGTAAATCTTCTTGCAAAGTTTCTGCAGTATCAGACGGGAGCATTTTTACATTACTTGCCTCTTCAATCGAATCGGCAGCATCATTTAACTCCCGAACGCCCGATTCAGCTAAGTCAAGCTCTTGATCTTGTTTTTTCTTTGACAAGGACGGTAGTTTAAATGCCATTACTAGGTCTCCTAAACGATTGAGAAGCGGCCAGCTATACTTTATGAGAGCTGACGAATTACAAAATTACAAACCAACCTGCAGAAATTCTTGGCTCTGGACCAAGGCAGCAAGACTCAGCGAGATCCAGACATTTGCATCTTTGTCACGATATTTCTTTACTACCCATGGTTTATCGCCGGGTTCACCACCATTATCTAATACCAGTTGCTCTTCCATATCAGTAGCGTTGCGCAAGCCCAACACTTGTGACACTAATAGCCCGCTATTGAAAGATAAGCTAGGTGCAAAAGCGACTACACGGCAACTATTATCAACATTGGTAACATCACGACCTTCGAACCGCCCCAAGTCGACGACACTGGTCAAGCTACCCCGTATGTTTGACAAACCCAAATACCAGTCTTTAGTCAGCGGCACCTTAGTCATCGTGCCAGCGGACACGATTTCACCCGCCTCACGCAGATCTAGCAAATAGCGTACCTGACCTATCATAACGCCCAGTTGACTAGCGCTGGTGCGAGTGCCAGTTTGTGCGGCTTGCATACGCTCAACCAACTGAGCTTGAAACTCCCGCAAACGGGTACGGCGTAAGGCCTTATCGGGTCTTACACCATCTAAGCGTGTCACCGCTGCAGGCGGGTCTATGTCACGAGGTGTTTGGTCCATAAATTTCTAAGGTGATTATCGGAAAAGTTCAATAACGTGAACGATTAACCAAGAGCGGCGATTTTCGCCAATAACTCTTGTGGGTCGATAGGTTTTACCAAATAGTCACGCGCGCCTTGGCGCAAACCCCAAATGCGATCGGTTTCTTGATTTTTACTAGTGCAAATGATCACAGGGACGTCTTGTGTCTCAGGATCGCGGGCAATTGCGCGCGTGATCTGAAAACCATTTTGACCTGGCATCACCACATCCATCAAAATCAATTGTGGCTTGTCCGCCTTGATTTTTGTCAGAGCTTCTTCGCCGTTTTCTGCGGTAGAAACTGAGAAGCCGTTTTTGACTAGAATATCAGTCAAGAAATAACGCTCAGTTGGAGAGTCGTCCACTACCAGAATTTTTTGTATAGCCATTTTATTTCTACCTCAATATTCTTACTTTGAAATCATTTGGATGGAGTACCAGAAGTGTAGTTACGAACTGTCTTGAGCAAACTGTCTTTCGTAAAAGGTTTGGTCAGATACTCATCGGACCCCACCATAGCGCCACGCGCCCTGTCAAACAAGCCATCTTTAGAGGACAGCATGATCACTGGCGTGTCACGGAATCTGGCACTTTTTTTGATCAATGCGCAAGTCTGATAACCGTCCAGTCTTGGCATCAAAATATCGCAAAAAATCAGATCAGGGTGTGAGTCATTAATTTTAGCTAAGGCATCGAAACCATCTTCTGCCAAAACAACTTTGTAACCCACTTGCCCCAAAAAAATCTCTGCCGACCGGCGAATCGTACTGCTATCGTCGATCACCATAATTTTCAAGCTTTCATTACCTGTCAAGGTTGACATAAGATTATCTCTAATAAACTGCGTTAAAAATCATCTACCACTGTAACAAAAAATAAGAAACTTGCGACACTTTTTCCGTGAATAAACATTCAACTACAACAGCAGGCGCCAAATGATTCAAAAATTTATCTTTTAAATAATTTTAAGTTAAGCTTGAGTAGCTTTACATCGCCACCATTTCGAAATCTTCTTTACGGGCGCCACATTCAGGGCAAGTCCAGTTCATCGGCACATCGTCCCAACGTGTTCCGGGCGCTATGCCCTCGTCAGGCAAACCGGCTTCTTCGTCATACACCCAACCACAAATCAGGCACATCCAAGTCTTAAATTCTGCAGTTGTTGTTTGTTTATCGCTCACGACCAAAACCCTTCAATCAAGTAAAATACGAGGACTGCCGTACGAATCTTTTGCTACTAAAGCACATCAAATACGTGCCATGAGTACAGAATATCGTGCAATCATCTCCACAAAGTCGCCTATATTAATCTACCCACCGTGCAAAACCAAATTTCTCCTCTCATTCTTACGTTTGGTGCTTCGGATCCCGTATCTGGTATCGGCATACAAGCAGATTTAGCCTCATTCGCTGCGATGGGCTGTCACGGCTTGCCTGTGATCACTGCGATTCTGGTTGGAGACACCTCACAAATTGACGATGTTCACCCGATGGAAGCCGATCTGGTGGTTGACCAGGCACGGACGATTTTGGAAGATATGCCAGTTATCGCGTTTAAAGTTGGCCAAATCACCAGCGTAGAAAATGTCACCGTCATTGCGGAGATCGTGTCTGATTATCCCGCCTTGTCATTGGTACTTGATCCGTTTAATTCTGGCATGCCAGACGACCCAGAAGCTGAGGATCTGTTATTAGCCATCCGTGAATTGTTGATACCTCAAGCGACCGTACTAGTGCTTTCCGCAGTAGAGCTATCTCGTTTAGCAGAAACCTGGCGCGAGCCAAACGAAGTAAGCGAATCCGTTGAATACGGTGGATCTGGTGACTCGAATACCGAAACTAATATCGACGACGAGATGTTCGCCGATGTCATGACCTTGATCGAATCCGGTTGTGAATACGTGTTTGTCACTGGCACACCGACCACCACCAATGAAGTAGCTAATATTTTGTTTAACGACGCAGGCATTGTCCGTAATGACCATTGGCAGAGGGTCACTGGCTCACACGTTGGCGCAGGTACGACTTTGTCAGCCAGTATTGCCGCGTTGTTAGCGAACGGACTTGAGATCCCCGAGGCAGTTTTAGAAGCGCAAGAATTTACGCTAGCTGCCATTAGTCACGCCCAACGGCTGGGTATGGGCAGGTTAATTCCAGATCGTTATTTTTGGGCTAAAGAGCCTGAATAATCTGAGGTCTTGCCATAACTTTCTTACGTCTGGATTTTACTGACTCACCATTTCTTTTTAATTGCGGCTCGCTTACCTCACATTAAATATTTTTTGCAGTAATCGCCGCTAACCTAATTACACCCTATTCATCTTTTTACGCAACTATGACAAATACCAACGACAGTCTCTTTTTACGCGCACAAAAAACCACTCCCGGCGGCGTCAACTCCCCTGTGCGTGCGTTCAAATCCGTGGGCGGTACACCACGCTTTATCAAACGTGCAGAGGGACCCTATTTTTGGGATGCAGAAGATCAGCGCTATATCGACTACATCGGCTCTTGGGGACCCGCCATCGTTGGTCATGCACATCCGGCTGTCGTCAAAGCGGTACAAGAAGCTGCTACACGCGGACTCAGTTTTGGTGCTCCAACCGAAGGCGAAATCGAGATGGCAGAAGAAATCTGTCGCCTCGTGCCCTCAATAGAACAAGTGCGACTGGTCTCCAGCGGCACCGAGGCAACGATGAGCGCATTGCGTCTGGCTCGCGGTGCGACCAAGCGCGATAAGATTATTAAGTTTGAAGGCTGCTATCACGGTCATGCCGATTCACTTTTGGTAAAAGCTGGCAGCGGCCTGCTCACCTTCGGCAATCCGACTTCCGCCGGCGTGCCAGAGGATTTCACCAAGCATACCTTGGTGCTCGACTACAACAATCCGCAACAGCTGGAAGACGCCTTCAAAGCCTACGGTAAAGACATCGCCTGTGTGATTGTTGAGCCGATTGCAGGCAACATGAATCTGATCAAAGCCACGCCAGCATTTTTACAAACCATGCGTCGCCTGTGTACCGAATACGGCAGCGTATTAATTTTTGATGAAGTCATGTGCGGCTTCCGTGTTGGCTTGGGCGGAGCACAAGCGCTGTACGGCATTGACGCAGACATCACGGCCTTAGGCAAAGTCATTGGCGGCGGGTTGCCAGTGGCGGCGTTTGGTGGACGCGCAGATTTAATGCAACACATGGCACCGATTGGCGGCGTTTATCAGGCAGGCACTTTGTCTGGCAATCCGGTTGCTGTAGCTGCCGGCATGACTACACTCAAACTGGTACAAGAGCCTGGCTTCTATGAAAATCTGACCGCGCAAACCCGCAAATTAGTGGAAGGTTTAAGCGCTGCGGCGAACGAAGCAGGCATCTCATTTTGTGCAGATTCAGAGGGCGGCATGTTCGGCCTTTACTTCGCCGCCGAGGTTCCAACGACTTATGCTGCGATGATGGCCAGCGATAAAAACCGCTTCAACCGCTTCTTCCATCTGATGTTGGACGCCGGCGTCTACCTGGCACCGTCAGCTTTTGAAGCAGGCTTTGTGTCAGCACAACATGACGATGCGGTCATCGCTGAGACGATTGCTGCGGCGAAAAAAGCGTTTGCGGAACTAGCGAAGTAATGGCCTCCGAGGTTACAGCCTTTGTTTAGCAAACTGAATAAAGTTAATATAAAACAGAACACTAAAATAAAAAGAGGACTAGGTTCATGCAGCATCCTGAAAACCTAAAAATCCAGGAACAAACACGCCAAAAGCGTATTGTCTATGTCATTACAGGCTTATTCGCTGCTGTAATGCTGGGTTTAGGTTTACTGGCGATTTTTTCTGGTCATTTTGCGGGTACTACTAAACGCGGCCAACTCTTTAGCGCGGATGGATTGACTGCCCAATGGATGGGCGGTGTGCAGATATCCTTGGGCATGATGATATTAACAATTGTTATGCCGAATAAAACCGCAGCATTGCGCTGGGGAGTTATTTGGGCAATATTATTTTTAAGCTGTTTATTTGCCGCGATCTGTAGCAAATGACATCGAGACAGCAATGAAGTATTAGTTTATTTTGTCTACTAAAAGCTAGTAATTCGATGTGGATATGTAGGTGAGGTTTTAACCCCCACGCGTTACACTCACAAAGGGAAATTTGAGTTAAACCGAGAATCCCCTTTTGTGTCGACAAAAAAATTAAGTCTCGCGTCAATCTGCATTACACAATAGATTAAATATATACTCCTAGTATGTATTTATTAGTTGTCCATATATTTACTGGACAATAAGGCATTTTTAGAAAAAATAATGGGGAGTATATTTAAATGACGCTAGATAGGTCCTTCGCATTTTGTACAAAATTCTTCAGTGCTTGATATAGAAAACCTCATATAAGTCTCTCAACCCTGGGGCCAACCATTTGTCTCTACGCAGCACGTTCCCACATACCCTCTGCAAACTAGCATTGCTGTTGCTCGCTTGCAGTGTGTTGCTGACGGTGAGTGCCCTTGATTTTCCGCGACTGCAATCTACGCTACGCGACATGGGTGGCAACCAGCAACTGCTGCTGGAATGGCGCAACCTGATTCAGACAAACATGGCGCTTGCGACCAGTGCCAAATTAGAAAAAGTGAATGATTTTTTCAATCAAAAAATCACTTATACCGAGGATCAGGAAGTCTGGGGTGTTGAGGATTATTGGGCGACGCCAATGGAACTTTTATCGAAAGAAAAAGGCGATTGTGAAGACTACGTCATCGCCAAGTACTTCACCCTGCTGAACATGAACGTACCCGAAAATCAGTTACGCCTGATTTACGTCAAAGCAAAAATCACCAATGCCGATGGCACTAGCACACAACAGGCGCACATGATCCTCGCTTACTACCCATCAAGTAGCGCCGAGCCATTGATACTTGACAGCCTGGTCAACGATATCCGTCCAGCATCACGCCGACCGGACTTAATCCCGATCTTCAGCTTTAACAGTCAAGGGATTTACTCGGGCGTTGCAGGTAATACCAAACCTGGTGCCAGCGGCACTAGTCGGCTATCGCGCTGGCAAGATCTGTTAGAACGTGCCAAACGAGAAGGTTTTTAAAGGAAAATTTATGTCCATGTATCGTCAACTCTGGCTCGCCATTATCCTCAGTACCGTGCTGGCATCGGTAGGAAGTTTGCTTGCCTCCACGCTGAGTTCACGAGCCTATCTAAATGAACAGTTACGCATGAAAAATGCCGATAACGCCAGCGTCTTAGCCTTATCACTGAATCAAAAAAACATCGATACCGTTGAGCTGGAACTGATCGTCACAGCTTTATTTGATCGCGGCTATTACGAAAATATCAGCATCATTAATCCAGAAGGAAAAAAGCTGGTTGAACGCGTTGCAGAACCCGAGCGAGCAAGTGTTCCGAACTGGTTTATCCGGTTATTCCCGATCAGCTCATTCCCCGGTCAGGCACAAATCAGCAATGGTTGGAAACAAGTCGGCACCATTTCTATCGTCACGCAAAGTGGTTTTGCTTATCAAGCGCTATGGGATTCTTCCTGCAAAATGCTGGCAGCGATTGGGCTGGCCGGTTTGATTTCTGGCTACCTCGGCACCCGTATTTTGCGCCGCTTGAAGCGGCCTTTAGATACCGTGATTGAACAAGCTAATGCATTATCTGAAAGACGCTTTGTCACCACGCCAGAATCCGATGTGCCAGAACTTCGCCAGCTCACGATAGCGATGAATGCCTCCGTCAATTTACTCAAATCCATGTTCGCAGAAGAAGCGTCCCGACTGGATGCATTGCAACGCGAAGCCAATACCGACGCCATCACAGGCCTAGCGAATCGTTCGCATTTTATGGCGCGCCTGCAAGTCATGATCGAAGAAGAACATACCGCAACTGGTAGTCTGATACTGATGCGACTGGCGAATTTTTCACAACTCAATCAACAACTGGGACGCGAGAAGACAGATTCCTTGTTAAGAACAATCGGTGGACAATTGACGGATAGCTTATCGGGATTACAGGAAGGATTTGCCGCCCGCTTAAACGGCTCGGACTTTGCAATACTGTGCAGGGAAAGTAATGCCGAGCCGCTGGCAACGACCCTACTGAAACGGATACAAGATACGGTCAACGCGGTCGCCGAAAACTCCTACACAATTTGCGTCGGCTATGGTGAGTTTAATTTTGGCATCAGCTCTGGCAAACTCTTATCCCAAATCGACAGCGCCGTCGCCAGCGTAGAAAGCACAGGTATCAGCGGCACCCATCGTGCGCTGCCTTTAGACATCACGCAGGCACCGAAAACTAAAGAAGAATGGACTAACTTAATCCAGCAAGCCTTACAGCAAGAGAAAGTCAAGATCGCGCTATTTCCTGTAGTGGATTTCCAGCAAAACATCGTCCATCAGGAATCAGCTTTACGCTTGATGTTTGATGATATCTGGTTTGCAGCGGGACGTTTTTTACCCGTTGCAGAACGCTTGGGTTTGAGCACACAGTTAGACCTCGCGGCGATGAATCTGGGCTTAAACGAGTTAAGAAAAAATCCAAGTTTGGCGGGGGTTGCCGTCAATTTATCCGCATTATCAATCCGGGATACGACATTCCGTGCAGCAGTACAAACGCTGTTGAAAAACAACACAGAACTATGCAAGCGCTTATGGCTGGAGATTCCAGAAAATGGCGTCTTCAACCATCTGGATGCCTTTAGAATTTTTGAACAAATCGTCCATCCTTATGGCTGCAAAATTGGCTTCAAACACGCCGGCCATCAACTCAGCCGTATGAATTTGATCCACGACATTAAACTGGATTACCTGAAAATTGATGCCAGCTTTATCCGCAACATTCACGCCAATGCCAGTAACCAGGCATTTATCAAAGGCATGGCAAATATCTTGAATCGTATCGATATCCAGGTATTCGCTGAAGGTGTTGGCTCTGCTGAAGAGATGCTGACTCTGACTAATTTAGGAATTGCCGGAGCGACGGGAGTTGGAGTAGTGGCGATATAGTGGCAAAGGAGCGCAGCGCCGCATGGGACGTTACACCGAAATTTTCCATTAAACCCAGATTTTCCATTGGAACAGCTGCAAGTGTGCCTATCGCGGACTGACTTGCTAGACGCAACGACGACGCAAGCTGCCTCTTGCCAGAAGGAGCAACGCCAGGCAGTTCGCCGCACGTACAATTGTCGCTGTAGCGCTCCCACTCAAATCGACGTGGTGCTATCACTCTGAACACCGCATGCCGTCTGCGTTTTTTGCGAAGTGCTAGCGGTCTATTGGAGAATCTCGGTTAAATGCGCGGTGTTTGCAATATCCAACAATGTGGCTTTTAGTGAAACAGCCTTGGCGGGATCATCTATTTAATTTTACCAATTTCTTCAGATTCGCTACTATGGTAGGAATTATTCATACCACTTGCATAAAAGGTGCTTCGATGACGACTAACGCAGAGAAAATAAGTATTGCCCTACCGCCAGAAATGGTGCACATCGTGCGTACCGCCGTCGCGACCGGTGAATACGCATCGAGCAGCGAAGTGATTCGTGACGCCTTGCGAGACTGGGCGCACAAACGCAGTTTGCGCATGCAAGGCATTGCCGAGCTTCGCGGGGTCTGGCAGGAAGCCTTAAGCGACAAGACACCAGGCATCTCGGCTGACGAGGTATTGAACCGACTTGAGCGCAAGTACCAGGCAATCGCCAACGCTGCGGATTCGTCTAATTGATGCAAATAGAACTATCACGCTACATCGAAGGAGATCTGGATGTTATTGCTGATTTTATCGCGCAAGACAATCCGAGGCGCGCGGTAACATTCATCCACGACATTCGCGGAAAGTTTTATCAGATCCAGCGCGAACCGTTAATTTACCAACTACGCCCGGACATTGGCGAAGACGCTCGCATGGCTACAGTGGGAAATTATGCAATCTTATTCCGTATCATGGGGAACGTCGTACGAATCGAGCGCGTTGCCTATGGCGGCCGGAACTTACCACGTGTTTTTGATCCATCATGAATCATATTTCTCCCTATTTTACGGTTGGTTTCACGCACGGTTTTATTTGCAGTTAATGAGAGCACGAGCGGTTTTTAGATCCATCGCTGAAGATGTCGTCTTTACTGCCACAGCAGAAAAAGGTATTCCTGCGTTTGTTCGCGCTGATGCCGGTGTGAATCAGTACGGTGAAACCAATGCCAGTATTCTGGAAGCGTTATCAGTGATAGTGACTGACAGCGAAGAAAACCGCCTGCCTAACGCCAGCGTAGTTTTTACGATAGAAGAGGGCGATGCCATTTTTATAGATGCAAATGGCAATAAGAATAAAACACTGACACTCAGCACGGACAAAAATGGTATGGCGGCAGCGCGTCCAGTTACGGGTACGCAAGCAGGTTTGGTGCTAGTCACGGCACAAGCAATGAATCCGCTAACGCAAACCAATATAAGCGGCGCCACCTATCAAATCCAAGTACTGCAACAACAAGACGGTCCTACCCAGTTCAGTGGCAAAGTCCTCAACCATACAGGTACGCCATTGTCGGGTGTTCGTGTTTCGATTGGTAGAACCAGTCTAGATGTTACAACGGACGCCACCGGATTTTTCCACTTCGACGATCAGGTACCACCCGGCAAACTAGACCTGTTTATTGATGGAAGAACAGCAGATATAAAAACGAATCAATATCCTGCGCTGCACTTTGAAGCATTGGCCGTTCGCGGACAAAATAACGTATTGCCGCATGCAATCTACTTACCACCTCTGCTGATGAGTCAAGCCAAAATTGTGGGTGGAGATCAGGATGTCACCCTCAAGATACCGGGGTTTGAGGGATTTGAGATGGTGGTTAAAGCCAACAGTGTGACGTTTCCAGATGGTTCCAAAGTCGGTCCATTGGTGGTCAGCCCTGTTCAACAAGACAAGTTGCCAATGGTACCTCCTAGTGGATACAGCGGATTCATGGCACCTGCTTGGACAATACAACCGAGCGGCACTCGATTTGATCCGCCGATTCAGGTCAAAATCCCCAATAGTATTAACTTGAAGCCAGGTGAAACGCGGGAAATCTACCAATGGGATCACGATCTCGCAACGTTTGTCGCAATGGGTAGAGCCACTGTCAGTGAAGATGGGGCGCTGCTGATTAGCGATTCAAATAGCGGCGTTACTAAGGCTGGTTATAGTGGTCAAGTTATTTCGAATCGCACTCCTAGCGATCCGAATTTTGATATCAATTCCTACATCAATGTTTATATGCAAGGCGATCTGGTTGCATTCAATCAAAAGGTAACGGGGATTCGTTTACAAGTACCAGTGTTCGTTAACGGAAAAGCATCCGCCAGGATATTGATCCCATGAGTCGAGCCCCAAAATTATCTTGGTCTCCCTTTTTTTTCATTGCTTCGACAATGGCTTGTTTTTTATTTGGGCGACTGTTCAAAACAATCGAGAGATAGCACAGCGCAGACTGATACAGCCAGTTCTCAGCGCAGGTAAGCTAGTTTCCTCTGAGTGCACAACTTTTACGCGTGGTTCCAGAGGAGGAGCGCCAAAACCAATACTTGTTATGACATATCAGTATTCTGCTAGCCCCCATGATATTAGTCGTTATGAATTAACTGCTACCAAGTGGTTTGATACCATCGAAGCATGTGCAGAGTTTAAAAAAACGAATCCTATAAATACAAAATTATGGTACGAAAAAAACAATCCAAGTAAGGCAAGTATGTTTGAAACTGAGCATGATTCATGGGGATTTTTGAATGGTTTACTTTTAGCCACATTTTTTTTAATTTGCGGGTTATTTCACCAAAAATCTTTAAATAAGGATTTTACTGTTTTAGTAAAAAAATTTAAAAGAAGAAAATAAAGGAAGCCTCGTGGAAATCGCCCGCCTTGTGTTTAAAAATTGTAGTTTCGCGTTGCTCGGTTTTCTAGCTTGTAATGTGCATGCACAGACATCAGATTTTGTTCCATCAATGAAGACATCAAGTCCGAAAATTAAATCTTTAATTGTTGCCTGTTCAGGCGCAAAATCTGATCCAGCCATCGGTTGGTGCCTCTTGCACGATTAGCGCACTTAATCGCAATGCTGCGGTTGCTCCAGATAGTAGTTTTACAATCTACAACATTCCTGGCAGTAGCGGGCCATTTCGCGCTAGAGCGACCTGCTCAGATGAACACACCACACCTATTTGATAGACTTATTTACTCATCTCTTTAAATTGAACTGGCATGCTTTCCAGCTCAGCTTCGGCGACGTATTACTGCAATTTACTTCAGCATTTTACTCAAAACTTTTTCACGTAAATCTTGTCCAGCCAGATCATTGCTGTCTACTGCTGATGCAGGGGCTTTCGGTGCGTCGGACTTATTGTCGTGCAGCTTGAGCGTTTTAGTCGTGGGGTTACTATCCAGACACAAAGTATCGGAATAAACCGTCTTGCCGTTAACGGTGCAACGACGCACACCAGCATCTATCGTTACAGCTTGCTGCATATTGGCATTTGGCGTGCTGCTTGTATCTTGCGAACTAACGGACGATTGCATGCCACTGGCATTTTTTAGTTCAGTTGAAATCACATTCGCTGATTTACTCCATCTGGCCCGAGCCTGTGGAAAAGGCAATTCACCATAACGCGCCATGTATAAAACACTCAAGCCTACTGCAGTTAATAACATCATCAAGAAGGAAATAGTCCATAAGCTCATGGAGCCAGATTGTTTTTGATTGATCATGGTAGTTCAGCAGAATTCATTCGTCTTAAGATCAGTTCACTACGCCTTTGCAGGTAGCCGGATCCAGTATTTTTATCAAAGTATCTAGGCTTGGGTAACATGACGGCCAGCCTTGCCGCCTGGGTTGGACTGAGTGCCGCCGCCGTCACACCGTAATAATGCTGGGATGCTGCCTCTGCACCGAACACGCCGACGCCCCACTCCACTACGTTTAAATAAATTTCTAAGATACGTTCTTTATCCATGCAGAGTTCTAGCATGTAGGTAATAATTAATTCTTGTCCTTTGCGCAGGTAGCTGCGCTGGCCGGACAAGAATAAATTTTTAGCCAATTGCTGGGTGATGGTGGAACCACCAGAAACGACCTTGCCCTTCTTCTGATTTTTCTCATAAGCCTTTTGCAAGGCTTCCCAATCGACTCCTTCATGATCGACAAAAGTATCGTCCTCTGAGGCAATCACGGCACGCTTTAGGTTATTAGAAATCTTAGCGTACGGCACCCACTTCTGTTGAAGTTTGGCGTCGGGATTTTTCTCTTGTAGCAGATCTAATTGATGTCGCATGAAACTAGTAGATGAGGGATTGAAATGTACCCACCAGCAAATTTGCAATAAGAAATACGCCTGCAACAACACAAATAATAATAGTGGCAACAGGATCAGCCATAAAAGGACGCGCTTCATGTTGGCTCCGGTGCTGTTGTCGATACAGGTGCAGTTGCATGTGCAGGTACAGCTAAAGCCATGCGTAAATCAGCTAATATTTTCTGCGTCTCTGGTTGCACGCCGCGCCACAACTGGAACGCAGCGGCGGCTTGTTCCACCAGCATACCCAAGCCATCTCTGGTCTGCGCACCTTGCCCAGCGGCATAGCGCAGAAACGTCGTTGGTTGCGCGCCATACATCATGTCGTAGACCAAGGTATGGGACGCAAATACACCGGCAGGAACAGGCGGCAGATCGTCCTGCAAACTGGCTGAGGTGGCGTTGATGACGACATCAAAGATGCCCGCTGCGTCAGCAAATGGCACTGCCTTAACTCTGCTATTGCTCGCCGCATCGGGATTGTACTGATGTGCCAGTGCGACTAACTCTCGTGCGCGTACCAAGCTACGATTAGCAATGATGAGTTGTGCCGGATGTTGTTCTAATAAGGGAAGAATTGCACCGCGCGCTGCTCCGCCTGCGCCCAGTAACAAAATACGTTTTGCTTTTAATACTATGCCTGCGTTTTGCACAATATCAGTGACCAGGCCTTGTCCATCGGTGTTATCGCCGATGATCTCCTCACCATCAAACTTGAGCGTATTTACCGCACCGGCGGCTAGTGCGCGCGGTGTCAGTTGGGTGGCTAATGCAAATGCTTCCAGCTTAAAAGGTACGGTGACGTTGGCACCTTTACCGCCCGCAGAACGGAATGCCTGCACACAGTCCGCAAAACCATCTAGCGGTGCCAGCAAACGCTGATAGTCGATATGTTGCGCAGTCTGCATCGCAAAGCTGGCATGAATAGACGGCGATTTGCTATGCGCAATCGGATTGCCGATCACCACATAACGATCGGGCTCTGACGGAGCAATCAATTGCCACCTCCGCGCAATTCGGTTTCTAACTGCTGGTCACGGGTAAATTTAAAACGGGTGATCACTATCCACAAATCGTCTTTATCATTCGAGCGCATATTGGGTGGGAATTTACCAAACGGCGCTGCACGTCTGACGATACGTAAAGCGGCGGCGTCTAATGCGGGATTACCTGATGACTTCTCGACTTTTGGACCGCCATCTTTTTCATAAATAGTGCCGTCCTGAAAAATCGGAATGTACACAATCAACTCGCCATATAATTTTTTGCCGTTTTTTTGCGGAAAATCCAAGGTACCAATATCTTCCACTCGCTTTTGCAAAGTCTTGTAATACACCGCGTAACCAACTGCCTGGGTGCTGGGTGTAATAAAAGTTTTACGGGGGCGCTTATTCTGGTCTTCTATACTTTGCGAAATTTCAGCCGCCATGCGTGCCAGCGCCTGCGTGCTGTCGACATGATCTTGTCCATTGCTGGTCGGTTTAGCGTCGTTTGGCTTGTTGTCGGTTGGGGGCGGTGTGTTGACGCGGGTTTTTAAATTGACTTGATCCATCAATTTTTTTTGCTGCTCTTCTAATTCCTCTACTTTGCGCTTGGCGACCATGATGCTGTCGCCGTTTTCAGTTTTACGCATATCAGGCAAAGGTGATTTAGCACGTCCGCTGTCGTTGGCGCCGCCACCATCCAGATCGGCTTGCGCCAATGCTTCTGCTTTGAGTGGCTTTTTATCGTGTTTGGCGTTGACCAAGATGACTTCTAAACCAGGGTCAGCGGCCACGACTTCTGCCGGATGTGGCGCGACAAAATGCAGTAGCAATATCGTCCCATGCAATACCAACGAGACCATGATAGCGATGGAGAGAATCAGATTGTCTAAGATGGATTTCACAAATAATATCGTCGTTTTGAAAGAGCTTTGTTTTACGTTAGTCAGAACTATGAGCTTCCAGGTTCTGACTAATTTTTTATTAATTATCTGCCACCAGATCTGGATCTGATTTTACATCGGCCGTTACCGTATCGGCTTCAAGTTTCTGATCTTCTGAGGTATCAGCGTTGTTATCGATGCTGCCAGACTGATCCAGTGATTCGTTTTCTGGTGCAGTCTGAGTTTCAGTATCAACCTCAGTATCAACCGCAGCGGCAGTATCGTCATCGCTCTCATCCATCTCACCCAAACCTTCATCGGTGACGCTGGAAAGCATTTCCAGAACCCGCGCCTCGACGCTGAGATCAACTTCATCCCAACGCAGAATATCCAGTTTGACTTGTGCACCACGCGCCATTTGCGGCATACCCGGCAAGCGGATAATCAATGGAATATCGACCAGACGCAGCACTTCATCCTTCAAGACGACTGCCTCAACCTGACGTGCGTTCTCTTGCCCTAACCAACGCAAGCACCAATATCTTTCCATATTATTTTGGAAATCGGCATAGGCGGCATAGGCGGCATCAAAACCGGACACAATCGCAAACAGGTCGGCGTCTTTTGGCTTGAACGGCGCAACCAGCGGCGCAGTAACACCATGCTGGACGCAGGCAATGATCTGCCATTGATTGACCAAATCGGTATAGCGACGCAGTGGTGAAGTGCTCCAGGCATATTGATCCACGCCCAAGCCCTGATGCGGCGCAGCATGCGTGACCATGCGCACTTGCATCTTGGCCGCCCAACCACCGGAGCCACCACCCTGCGCTCGGTAAATACCGGGGATACCATGATCTGCCATGAATTTACCCCAGGTACTATTGGCAAAAATCATCAGCTCGGCAACCATCTTATCCAAAGGCGCGCCACGCTTGCGGCGGACGATGGATACGACATCATCTTCTACATAAAAATTGAAATCGACGCGATTGGTTTGTTCTGGCTTTAAACCAAAACCTTCGCGCTTCGCCATGCGACCTTTTTCCAATACTTGCGCCCATTGCCAGATCTGCGCGATCTCGGCTTTATGCGGATAGTCACCAGCATCATTGGCGAGATTCTCTTCGGTGACTAAGGCGTCCAGATCATTGTGGCGCAAATTGGATGCCATCGGAATGGCTTCCAACTTGGTTTCCGTCGAGATCACACTCCAGTCGCTGGTATTGAGCGTCACATATAAGGACAGCGCCGGACGAGTCTGCCCCTCGCCCAAGGTATAAGTCTCTACCAAGGCATCTGGCAACATGGTGATCTTATCGCCAGGCATGTACACGGTCGACATACGCGAGCGCGCAATCATGTCGAGTGCATCATTGCGTTGTATGCCCAGCGCTGGTGCCGCTATGTGGATACCGATACGTATTTGATCATTAGCCAGCATGACGACGGAAAATGCATCGTCAATTTCTGTCGTGGTCACGTCATCAATCGAAAACGCTTGCACATCCGCTATGGGCAAATCCACCGGCAAGGCAGGAATAGGCGCTTGCGGGAAGCTAATACCTTTCGGGAAGTTCTCAAACAAAAACTTGGAGAAATGCAAATCTTTAGCGCTCTTCACGCCACCGCAAGCCAGCATCAAGCGTTGTGGCGACATTTGCAGTGCATCGCAGGCTTCGGCAAAGGCTTTATATTCGATGCCATTTTTTTCTGGCTTAAACAGCAGTTGCAAGGCCAGTGATTTGAACGCATCTGGCAAGCGATGCTGCTTTAACTCTTCTACATAGCCTGCCTGGATAATCGCTTGCTGCTTTTTCTTCTCTATCCCAGCCAATGCGGCTTTTAACGACGCCTCTGGCGCCGCCTTATAACGACCGCGACCTTTTTTGTAGAAATAAACCGGTGCACCATGCAAGGCCAAGATCAGACCTGCGGCTTCTTCCGGTTTGGGTGCATGCCCAAAATATTCGGCACCAAGTTCGGCAAACCCAAACTCCTCCTCGCCTGCGACTTCCCATAAAAATTCCAGATCAATTTCTGCCGCCAAGGTTTTTGCCTGTGTGAACAAGCTGCTGGCATCGGGTGAAGCAAATTGCAGTAGCACATCTTTAACGCGCACTTTGCTGCGCTTGCCGCTGGCGAGTTCTACCTGATATGCCTCGCCGGTTTGGGACATCACACTACCCGCTTTAAAATCACCGGATTCTTCAAAAAATAAATTCATGCAATACTTCTTTTCTCTACAAAATAATCATTTTTATGGGAGTATCTGAAAAAATACTACTTAACGTCCAATGATTCTCTGGACGATTAAAAATACACCCTACTAGTATCTATTCTTTAAATTAGCAATCGCAGGTAAAAATACCTCCGTCACCAACAAACAACCACCTTTGCGCCGGAATACCGAGCGACGCGCTAACAGGCTGAGACTGGCAGATTGCTCCAAATCTAATCCATCTACGGCAGCGATTCTGCGCATCAGCGGATGTGCTTTCCGCAAACGCGCATACGTCAAATCACCACGCTGCACCAAAGGATCATTAAACAAAGTTGAGCCCAAAGAGCGCTCACCAAGCGAACTAAATAATGGCCACTGACTGGCAGTTGCGGTCAACGGTAGCACAGTGTGTGCGTACACCACCGCCTCGCCATCGCAGCGCAACAACACTTCCCGCTCATATACTTTGGCGCGGCGCGGCAAACCAATCTGCATCGCCTCATCTGTCAGATAAATTGCCCGACGCTGATGCAAACGCTGTACTCTAAATTGCTCTGAACAGGCTACTAGCTTGGCCGTCAGCGAGGAGCGATTGGTTAGCCAATCAACCATTTTTGCGGAAGCCTGAACACCATTAACATGCGATAGCCAATGGGCAAAAGCAGGCGAATGACTACGTAAAATGGTAGCGTTCAAAGTAGCACTACTCACGCCGCCGTCACTCATATCGTTGATCGCAAACACAGTAAACCAAGATCAGATTCCCGCGTCACAAAACAATAAAACCTGATCCAGATAATCGACAAAATCCGCCATGCCATGATCACTTCCTTCGATCACAATTTGTTTGGCAGCCGGATAATGCGCTGTCATTTCGCGCCAATCCAACACTTCGTCACCGGTCGCAGCCAGCAAAAAATAACGCTCGGCTTGTGTGATTGCCGCCACTTCGTATGCGCGCAATTGCGGCACGTATTCCGCTTTAAACTCAAACACCTCGTCGCTGTGATAAGCGGTCGTGACACCCACATACTTTTCCAGATCACGTGGCGGCTTGACGGCTGGGTTGAGCAAGATCGCCTTGCAGCCATATTTTTCTGCCAGCCAGGTCGCGTAAAAACCACCAAGCGACGAGCCAATCACGGTGATATCTTCTGGAGCATAAGCTGACATCAGTTGCTCTGCCTGCTGAATCGCCAGCAAAGGCGATGCCGACAATTGAGGACAAACATATTCGTCTGCACGCCCCAGGCTGTGCATGTATTCCGCCATTTTTCGCGCTTTAAATGATTGCGGAGAGGAGCGAAAGCCATGCAGATATAAAATCATACGGTGACCGTTTTGCTTGCCAGCGCATCCAGCAATTTTTGATGAATTCCACCAAAACCGCCGTTGCTCATCACCAGAATGTGATCACCCGTTTGCGCTTGCTGGACGATAGCACTAACCAACTTATCCAGATCATTGAAGGCAGATGCTTTGGCGCCCAGCGGGCTCAAGGTTTCTGCCAGATCCCACCCTATCACCGGCTTACCTCCTGCAAAAGTAGTTGGAGCTGCGTAGGCAAACACCAAATCAGCCTGCTCCAGACTACCGGGTAAGGCTTGCTTCATACTACCCAACTTCATGGTGTTGGAGCGCGGCTCCAGTACGGCCAAAATACGCCCGGCGCCGACCTTGCGACGCAAACCCGCAACCGTTGTCGTGATTGCCGTAGGATGGTGTGCAAAATCATCAACGACAGTAACTCCACCCTCAACCCCACGCACTTCCATACGGCGCTTGACGTTGACAAACTGCGCCAGCGCCTCAATCGCAATCGCAGGAGTGACGCCGACATGGCGTGCAGCAGCAATCGCGGCTAAAGCATTCAGACGATTGTGAGCACCGTTAAGCTGCCACTGCACCACACCTTGGGATTGACCATTGAAAAACACCTCAAAATCTTCACCTTCTTGCAGCGACAAGAACCAGCCTTGCTGGTCTGCCGACGCGTCGGTCGCAAAGAATTCTTTCTCACTCCAGCAACCGCGTTGCAGCACGTTTTGTAAAGTGGCTTCCTGCCCGTTCACAATCAAGCGCCCGACACCGGGCACGGTGCGCACTAAATGATGGAACTGGGTTTCGATCGCCGCCACGTCAGGAAAAATATCTGCGTGGTCGTATTCGAGGTTATTTAAAATCGCGGTCTTCGCATGGTAATGGACAAATTTACTGCGCTTATCAAAAAACGCTGTGTCGTACTCATCCGCCTCAATCACAAAAAAATCCGAGGCTTGCGAACCGGAGAGTCGGGCAGAAATACCAAAATTGAGCGGCACTCCCCCGATTAAAAAGCCTGGCGCATAGCCAGCAGACTCCAGTATCCAGGCCAGCATCGCCGACGTTGTGGTCTTGCCATGTGTACCCGCTACCGCCAGTACCCACTTGTCGCGCAAGATATGCTCGCCCATCCATTGCGGACCAGAGATGTAGGGCAAACCGCGGTTTAATATTTCTTCCATCAGCGGATTGCCGCGTGTGACCACGTTACCAATCACAAACAAATCCGGCTCCAGCGCGATTTGATCCGCAGCAAAACCTTCCGTCAATTCGATGCCTTGCTCTTGCAACTGGGTGCTCATCGGCGGATAGACATTGGCGTCGCAGCCAGTAACTTTATGTCCGGCCTCCTTCGCCAAGACCGCCAGACCGCCCATAAATGTGCCGCAGATACCTAATATATGAATATGCATGGTTTTTATCGCGCTATTGAAGCGCCTAAGCGAATAAGTGCAATACAGGAATTAGCGAGACCGTGAGAATAATTCCGTGTGATCAAAACGATCAAACAGACTAAAACGATTTGGCACAAATCCTGCAAATTTTAGAATCCCGCAATTCTACCTGACAGACGACCGCCTCAAGACATCCGTCAAGAGATTCCGTACGACTGGAAACATCACAAAGTATTTTGGTTTATGATGCCCCTATGATGATGAGCAGCCTAAACGAACCCGACTCCCTGCGCGCTGAAATCGCTGCGCTGGCAGCCCGTATGATCGCTGAGGATGGTGCAGACTATGGATCTGCCAAGCGGCGTGCTGCCAAACAGTTGCTGGGCAACCAAAAAATTCGTGGCGATGTGATGCCAGATAATCAAGAAATTGAGCAGGAAGTCCGTGAATACAATGCGATTTTCTTTGGTGACACACAGCCGCAACGTTTGCTGGAATTACGAAAAATTGCTGTTGAGGTCATGCAAGAACTGGAGAAGTTTAATCCCTACCTGGTCGGTGCCGCGCTAAATGGCACCGCCGGCGAGCATTCTGATATTCATTTGCATTTATTTACCGACAATAGCAAGGATGTCACGATTTTTTTGCTGAACAAAGATATCCGCTTTGAAGTATCCGAAAATAGTACGGGGAATCGTGCCCATAAACGTAGTGAACAAGTTGAAACACTCAGCTTCATGTACAAACAGGAAGGTGTTCATCTGGCTTTATACAACCAGGACGACATCAAACATGGCGGACGCAATGAGCGCGCCTCTATCGCCGCAGTTAAAGCATTGATCACAGAAAGTCAGGAATGAATAAACGTTTTCTTATCGCAGCAGTACTGATCGCGATTGCCTCAGCAACTGTAGGCGTCGTCGCCGCCAATAAGCAATTGGCGCCCGTAGCACCTAAAAATACCAGTGTGGCGCAATTGATGGGGCTCACACTATCTGACAGCAAAGGCCAGGCTCAGAAACTGGCGCAATGGCAGGGTAAGTTTTTAGTCGTTAATTTCTGGGCGACCTGGTGCGGTCCTTGCGTACAAGAAATGCCTGAGTTATCTGCGCTACAAAAGGAGCTATCTGGAAAAAATGTTCAATTACTAGGCTTAGGCATCGATAGTCCGACCAATATTGCTGAGTTTGCCAAAAAATATCAGATTACTTATCCAGTATTTTCGGCTGGGATGGAAGGCACAGAATTATCGCGCCAGCTAGGCAATCAAGGCGGTGGATTGCCATTTACAGTGCTGATTGCGGCGGATGGCAGTATTGCAAAACAGTATCTGGGACGCTTAAAAATGGAGGAATTGCGCGCTGATATTGCAAAACTATCTAACGTAGCAAAATAGTTTTCCTTGCCAATACCAAGTAAATAGCGGCAAAATGTGTTATCTTCGTGAAAAAGAATTGATAATATGGCAAGCAAACTGCTGCTGCTGAATGGTCCGAATTTAAATTTGCTCGGGACTCGTGAGCCGCATATTTATGGTTCAGTTACCTTGGCAGACGTAGAAAGTGCAGCAAAATTGCAAGCCGCGGAAGCTGGGGCGGAACTGCAAAGTTTTCAAAGTAATCATGAAGGCGCTTTAATTGACCGCATTCATGCAGCAAGATTAGAGCAAGTTAACGCGATCATTATTAATCCCGGCGCACTCACACATACCAGCGTCGCTTTGCGCGATGCTTTGGTTGGTGTGGCAATTCCGTTTATTGAGGTGCATATTTCCAATGTGCACCAAAGAGAAAACTTCCGGCACCATTCCTATCTGTCCGACGTCGCCACAGGCGTGATCCTCGGACTTGGCACTGAAGGCTATCGATTAGCGATTGACTTTAGCCTAAAAAATCTTTAAATTCTTGCATCTTCACGCAATTTACCCATATTATCTTTGATATGACATATAATTATGTCCATTCAATGCTTGTTTTCTGAGCTAGTTATTGCGCTGATGCGCTTGTTCTAATCACGTTTTCTGAGCCATTTTGCTCGCTCAGAAACATCTTCACTAGGGGATTTCACATGGATTTAAGAAAACTCAAGACCTTGATCGATCTCGTCGCCGAGTCAGATATTGCAGAACTCGAAGTCACTGAAGGCGAAGGTAAAGTCCGCATCGTTAAATCTTCTGCAATGCCGCAAAATCAAGTTGTGATGATGCAGCCGCAACATATGCAGCAAATGCCTCAACAAATGGCAGCAGCGCCAGTAGCAGCAAGCGCACCGGCAGCACCGGTAGTTCCCGATGGTCATGTAGTCAAATCCCCTATGGTTGGTACTTTTTACCGCTCCTCTGCGCCTGGTAATGCCGCGTTTGTAGAAATCGGAAAAAGCGTTAAAGAAGGCGAAACTCTTTGCATCATCGAAGCAATGAAACTGTTGAATGAAATCGAAAGCGATTTTACTGGCACGATCAAACAGATTTTGGTGGAAAACGGCCAACCTGTTGAATACGGTCAGCCCTTGTTTATCGTAGGATAGTTGTAAGATCGCCGCAAGATCACTCTCGGCGAACACTACGATTACTCCTGGCTAAATTTACAGCTAAAGTCTCACAGCTAAAGCCACAGCTAAACCCAGTTTTTTTATATGATCTCATTAAAGAAATCAGTGCTTTATAAAAATACTGCCTGCAACGCTGCAAGCACTGCCACCGTAAAATTCATATCATGTTTGAAAAAATTCTAATTGCCAACCGGGGTGAAATCGCGCTACGTATCCAGCGCGCCTGCCGCGAAATGGGTATCAAAACCGTCGTCGTTCATTCCGAAGCCGACCGTGAAGCCAAATACGTCAAGCTAGCCGATGAGTCCGTCTGCATCGGGCCAGCGCCATCCAATCTGAGCTATCTCAGCATGCCAGCGATCATCAGTGCAGCAGAAGTGACCGATGCGCAAGCGATTCACCCTGGCTACGGCTTCTTATCTGAAAATGCAGATTTCGCTGAGCGGGTTGAGCAATCCGGCTTTGTCTTTATTGGACCGCGTGCGGAATCCATTCGCCTGATGGGTGATAAAGTCTCTGCCAAGCAAGCCATGATCAAAACTGGCGTGCCTTGTGTGCCAGGCTCTGAAGGCGCTTTACCGGATGATCCTAAGGTAATCGTACAAACAGCGCGTAAAGTCGGCTATCCGGTCATCATCAAAGCTGCTGGCGGCGGCGGTGGGCGCGGTATGCGCGTGGTACACACCGAAGCTGCTTTGCTCAATGCAGTGACAATGACCAAAGCAGAAGCAGGTGCGGCTTTCGGCAATCCTGAAGTGTATATGGAAAAATTTCTGGAAAATCCACGCCATGTGGAAATCCAGATTCTGGCCGATCAGCACGGCAATGCGATCTGGTTAGGCGAGCGCGATTGCTCCATGCAACGTCGCCACCAAAAAGTAATTGAAGAAGCACCGGCACCGGGTATTCCTCGCAAGACTATAGAAAAAATTGGCGAACGTTGCGCCGCTGCATGCCGCAAAATTGGCTATCGTGGCGCTGGTACGTTTGAGTTTTTGTATGAAAACGGTGAGTTCTATTTCATCGAAATGAATACTCGCGTGCAAGTAGAACACCCTGTGACAGAAATGATCACTGGTGTCGATATCGTACAAGAGCAGATTCATATCGCTTTCGGCGAAAAATTGCGTTTCCGCCAGGCCGACATCGAGTTCAAAGGCCATGCAGTTGAGTGTCGTATCAATGCAGAAGATCCGTTTAAGTTTGTCCCGTCACCAGGTCGCATCACGTCATGGCATACACCGGGCGGCCCTGGGATTCGGGTAGATTCACATGCATACGCGGGCTACTTTGTACCGCCAAATTATGATTCCATGATCGGCAAAGTGATTGCTTACGGCACAACGCGTGAGCAAGCCATCCGCCGCATGCAAATCGCCTTATCCGAAATGGTAGTAGAAGGCATACAAACCAATATCCCCTTGCATCGTGAATTGATGGTAGATGCCCGCTTTATTGAAGGCGGCACCAACATCCATTATCTGGAACATAAGCTGGCAGAAATGCCGGATCTGTCCAAAAAAGCGAAGTAAATTAGTAAGCAGAAAGATTCAAACATGGCCTGGATAGAAATTCTCATCGAAGTAGCGCGTGAACACGCTGAAAACCTGTCAGACGCCTTGATGGAAGCGGGTGCTTTATCGGTGTCGGTAGAAGATGCGGATGAAGGTACCGATGCGGAGAAACCGTTATTCGGTGAGCCAGGTATGGAGCCGGAAGAAGCGGCTTGGGATCGTAGTCGGGTGGTGGCGTTAATTGCTGCCGACGCCGATGCTGCCGCAATTTTGGCAGAAGCGTCAGCAGCGATTGCATTGACAACAATTCCAGCCTACACGACTCGCCATGTGGAAGATCAGGATTGGGTGAGATTGACCCAATCGCAGTTTGAGCCTATCCACATCGGCAAAAATATTTGGGTAGTACCGAGCTGGCACGAGATTCCCGACCCTGCGGCTTTGGTACTGGAGCTGGATCCCGGTCTGGCGTTTGGCACCGGTAGTCACCCGACTACTCGCCTCTGCATGGAGTGGCTAGAGGCGCACGCGCCAAAAGAGTTATCTGTATTGGATTACGGTTGCGGTTCTGGCATTTTAGCGATGGTGGCAAAAAAGCTGGGTGCGCAAGCCGTTGTCGGCGTGGATATTGACCCTCAAGCGATCGAGTCAGCCAACTTTAATGCTGAACGCAATCATTGCGATATTACTTACACACTGCCTGAGCAATTCTCCTCATCCCATCCAGTTGGAACGCAATTTGATGTCGTAGTCGCGAACATTTTATCCAGCCCATTAAAGGTGATGGCACCGATGTTATCTGGTCGAGTTGCGGCTGGTGGCTCTTTGATTTTATCCGGTGTTTTAGCCCGTCAGGCAGAAGAAGTTGCCGCAGCTTATGCGCCGTTTATTGCACTCACAGTCTGGGCAGAACATGAGGGCTGGGTAGCGCTCTCCGGAAAAAAACCTAGCTAAGCCCCACAAAGTAATTTAATCAGTAAAAACTAAGCATCGACATCACATGGCACTCGCCACCCAATGCCCCCACTGCCAAACGACTTTCAGAGTCGCCAATGATCAGTTAAAACTGCATGGCGGGCTGGTGCGCTGCGGCTCTTGCCAGCAGACGTTTAACGGGATCGAGCATCTGCTCGGGCCGACGGTGCAAACAGCGCCAACGGTCGCACTCGAGGTGCAAGTTGCGCCGGTAGTGCTTGTCAATGTTGATAGTGATTTAAATACCGACGTCAATTCTCATATCGCTGAGCATCATGAAATCACTACAACAGAGATAAAAGCAGAATCTAGCCTGCTCCAAACTGCTGAATTGAATACAGCAGTTTCTGTAGCAGATTCGTCGTCTGGCATCGATCAAACACCGCCTCAGACACCAATCAGCGAGGTAGTCAGTACCGCAGTCACTACCGCAGCCAACACCGCGCTGGTGACCGAATCTCCAGCAGCAGAAATTAGCGCTGACTCCTTAGATTTTGATCTCGGGATGGATGAGGACATCAGCTCACCTGCCAAGCACGATAAGACCACACTCTCTGACGACACCAATTTAGATGATGAAGCAATCGGGCAAGTAGAACTACAAACTCGCATTGCCTTGATGGATGAACCAGGATGGTCTGCGACAGAGGCGGAAGAAGAGACTGGCGCCGCAGACCACAAGCAAGAACCTTATTTGTATGAGCCTGCAAGCGCCGACATTACCGTCAACGCAGATGAGCCTGGACACTCAAACCCCGAAGCTGATGATTATGCTGGTGAACCAGAGGCTTATTTGCATGACGGCCTGGCTTTTGACACGACTGGTAAAGCAGATTCCATCACTGACGATTTATCAGACGGTACATCGCCAGCGACGGATGCAAGCGCAGAGAGTGATCTCGAAACACCGGGCTTTATTTTAGCGGCGGAAAAACGTAAAGGACGTAGCAAAATCCTGCGCGGCTTGATGATTACTTTGTCGTTAGTCCTGTTTGTCGGGCTGCTGGGACAAGGCGTATTTATTGCACGCAATCACATCGCAGCCTGGGTGCCGCAAACTAAACCGATGCTGGCCGATGCCTGCAAATTACTGCATTGCCAAATTAGCTTGCTCGCCCAAATCGATCAAATCTCGCTGGAATCAAATGAGTTGCAAGCCTTATCAACGGATAAGAATGTCTTTTCGCTAGCGATACAGTTACAAAATAAAAGCGCCACCGCACAAGCATGGCCAATGGTGGAACTGATTTTAAATGACGCTAAAGATAAACCTGTCTTGCGTAAAGTATTTAAGCCCGAAGAGTACTTGAGTGACAAAAACAATAGGCTCGACACTAAGTCAGATAGTAATAAATTAGACTCCAAGCTCGACAACAAAACTGATTTAGCAAACCAGTTGAGTAAAGGCTTTAGCGCCGCCAGCGACCAGCAAATCAAACTGTATTTCGAGTTATCTCAGACCAAAGCATCCGGTTATCACCTCAGCATCTTCTATACCTAATTCTATTTTTTTGCGTTGAATGCGGTGTTGCGACACAACGCCGGGCTAGCAATATTCCCGCTCAATTAAAAAAATACTCCCATTGGTATATCTAAAGTATCCATAGGATCATTGGACATTAAGGCATTTTCTAAAAAAATAACGGGGAGTATATTGAACCCAGATTTCCCATTAGACCGCTACCACTTCGCAAAAACGCAGACGGCGTGCGGTCTTCAGAGGGATAGCGCCACCGCGATTTGAGTGGGAACGCTACAGCGACAATTGCACCTTTGGCGAACTGCCTGGCGTTGTTGCTCCTCCTAGCAAGATGCAGCTTGCGTCGTCGTCGCGTCTAGCCAGTCAGTTCGCCAAAGGCACACTTGTCGCTGTTCCAATGGAAAATCTGGGTTGAATTACCATAATCGTAGTCTGCAAAGTTCTTGCTAAAAAACGACTTCAACTTGCGTCAAAGTATCAGCGCAATGCAGCTGATCAACCATTTTTCAAAGCCAAAGCCAAAGCGGCACCGACAATCGCATTGTTTTTTACCAGCGCGATATTCGTCACCAGACTGCGGCCGTCTGTCAGTTGTTTGATTCTATTTAATAAAAACGGCGTCACTGCTTTGCCATTAATACCTTGCGCGTCCGCCTCTTGCAAAGCCTGCTCCGTGATGCTGTCTATCTCTGCTTTTGGCATGGCGTAAGCTTCTGGAACAGGATTGGCAATCACCACGCCGCCACGCAAACCCAGCGCCCATTTGCAACGGATAAAGTCGGCTTGCCCGGTCGCTGTATCCAACTGAAAATCGGCTTTAAAGCCACTGCCGCGAGTAAAAAATGCGGGGAATTCAGCTTGGCCTACGCTCACTACCGGGACGCCATGGGTTTCTAAATATTCCAGGGTCAAGCCCAAATCCAAAATCGATTTTGCGCCGGCACAGACCACCGCGACCGAGGTTTGCGCCAGCTCTTGTAAGTCAGCAGAAATATCAAAACTGGTTTCTGCACCGCGATGCACACCACCAATGCCACCGGTGACAAACACGGCAATTCCTGCCAACTCCGCACAAATCATCGTTGCGGCAACGGTTGTTGCGCCCAGTTTACCCGTCGATAAAACATAGGGTAAATCACGACGACTGACTTTCATTACCTCTGGTGCACTGGCTAATTGCTCTAGTTCTGCGTCAGACAAACCCACGCAGATTTTGCCGCCAATAATCGCAATCGTCGCGGGTACTGCGCCGTTATCACGGATCAATTGCTCAACTTCGCGTGCGGTCTGGACGTTTTGCGGATAAGGCATGCCGTGCGAAATAATCGTGGATTCTAAGGCCACAATAGCTTTTCCGTCCGCTTTGGCTTGGGCGACTTCTTTTGAAAATACGAGGTAGTTTTGCATGAGATTTCCTAAATGTTGGCGTAGTTTTTATTGAGTTAAATTCGGCAGTAAATTAAGTGAGTGCCATCAGCGTATCCGGCGTCAGATCGGGGCAAACCGTGCCTGCACTTTGCAAAGTCAAGGCCGCCAGATGCAAGCCGCGCTGCGCTGCTAATAACAGATCTGCATTGTTGTGATACAAGGACCAGCACACTGCTGCCGCAAAAGCATCGCCCGCACCCGTCACATCCACAACATCGGATGCCACTAGCAACGGCGCTGGCAAACGGTGCCAGTCCGTACCGCTGGTCAGCATCACGCCAGCATCGCCCAAGGTGACAATCACATCCTGCGCGCCTTGCTGTTGTAACTGGCGACAGGCGCGCTGTATTTTGTCCTCGTTGATTTTTTCCTCACCATCTGCGCTCAGACGAGAGCCGACGCGAGTCTCCAATTCACCCAAGTTGAGTATCAGCAAACGCACGCCTTCCAATACCTCCGGCAGGCGCGCCATTTTGGGTTGAGATACAGCGACCAGTATCAGTGGACTGGCATGTTGATTGGCTTGCGTTATCAGGTATTGAATACTGCTTTGCGGTAAATTTAAGTCCGCCACCGTCATCAGCGCAGTATTTAATTGCACCTGGCGACTTGCTAAAAAAGTGGCATCCAGAGACTCGCACAAAGTCATATGCGACAACGCCAATAACATCTCGCCATCCGCATCCAGCACGGCGGTATAACTACCGCTGCCCCGCCCTGGCAATTGCAAACTGGCACTGGTATCGATGCCCAACGCCTGGGCTTGTGCCAGCAAATCAGCGCCAACGGCATCATCTCCGGTCGCGCAGAGTAAGGCAGTCACGCAACCCAAACGCGCCAGATTCTCAGCGATATTGCGTGCCACTCCGCCAAAGCTTTCATGTTGACTGACAGGATTTGAGGTACCCATTTGTAAGGTCGCCAAGGTGCGCACCTTACGATCGATATTGGCGCCACCGATGCACAGGACTGGCCGGCGCTCGGGCAATACGTAGGCACGACCCAGCAAGCGCTTTTCACGGATCAGACTGGCGATATGTCCTGCCACCGCCGACCGTGATAACTGAAGGCGCTGCGCCAGCTCTTGCTGCGACACAAAGGGATGGGCGCGGATGATATCAAACAACTGATCTTTTTTCGAAATTTCGGACATGGGCTGTAGGCTGAGGTACGGATAGGCGGAATGAAAGCAGAAACAAAGGTAATCGTAATTTAGGGAATTCAAAAATAGTGAGAGACTTAAAATGAAGCTTTGCTCACGATTAAATCCATATACTCCCCAGCTCTTTTATGAAAATTAAGATGAAGGCCAATAAACATATAGACAATAAATAATACTCACCGTGAGTATTATTTATTCTTAATTTATTACCTTACTAAGCTTCATTGAAAAGAGCGTTGTTTCAGACAGGTGTACAGGCCAAATAACGAACAAAAAACAACAGCATGGCAAAACTAAAGCCAGTCTTATTAATCTCGGGCAAGACGCTTGAATTCAAACCAAAACAAACATATGTTTTAAATTATAAACATATGTCTTATTACAATCAAGGAACTATCCAAAAATACGGATTAATTTTGCAATGAAGTTTTCCTATTAATCACAAAATCGCTTTAATTTGCTCAAATTCGTTCACATAAGACAATTGCCTTGATTGGCATTTGACAACAAAAAAGATAGCGTCCAAAATTTGCCACCATTTTTAAAAAATCAAAATGTCATCGCTTTGCAGATTAGTTCTTGACTTGCATAAGCGCACCATAGTTAAATAGGAAATCGGTTGCGCAAACGATTGCGCAACCATTTTTTTACCAAGAGATCGTCAAAATGAAGCCACGCATTACCGTTGTTGGTAGCGTCAATATGGACCTCGTGTTCCGCACACCGCGCATGCCTGCAATCGGTGAAACGATGCATGGTCATGAATTCCGTCAAATTCCCGGTGGCAAAGGTGCCAACCAGGCCGTCGCCGCTGCACGACAAGGCGCTGATGTCAGTTTTGTCGGCGCTGTTGGCAATGATGGCTTTGGCGATTTCTCAAAACAATGTCTCGCGACTGAAGGCATAGAGCTAGCCAATCTGGCGACCGTACAAGGCATCGCCACCGGCGTTGCAGGTATTTTGGTGGACGACAGCGGACACAACAGCATCGTATTGGCCGCAGGTGCCAACGCTAGCGTCTCAGTTGCCCAAGTAGAGGCGGCGACCGCCAGCATCGCCACAGCAAAACTCTTGTTGTGCCAGTTAGAAACCCCCTTAGCTAGTGTCACGCGCGCCATCCAGATTGCGCATCAGCACAAGGTCGGTGTGATCCTCAATCCTGCGCCTGCGCAAGATTTAAGCGATGAGTTATTGGGATTGGTCGACTATCTGATTGTGAATGAAACCGAAGCGTCTCAATTGAGCGGCACTACGGTCATCGACCAGGCCAGCGCTAAATTGGCATCGCAACAGTTATTAAAACGCGGCGTCGGCACAGTATTACTGACCATGGGTGAGCACGGTGTCGTGATTACGACTAAAGATTCGAGCAACTTTTTGCCTGCTATTAAGGTCGAGGTGGTTGACACTACGGCGGCAGGCGATACTTTCGTGGGTGCGCTGGCAGTCGGCTTGGCGAACGGATTAAATATAGTAGACGCCAGCAGCGAAGCGCAATACACAGCGGCTTTAACGGTAACTAAACTGGGTGCTCAAACATCAATTCCGCACCGGCATGACGTGCTGGAATTTATGCACAAACAGAAGGCTGCCTGAAGGTTCAGAGCAAGCTAAAATTCGATAAAGTTTTTTTATTAGTAAACTACTGAAATAGTTAGACCATGTTAGGCTTGCTGGCCCTTGATCCTTTATTTATATCAGTGGTGCTCAGCAGCCGTTATTCAAAACAGCGGGTAATACCGAACCTTGAATAGCAAGGCTGAAAAGCACTAACATCAATGACCTGATACTTTCAATATTTTCGACACTTCCGACACAATTGCGACCGACAAGGAATCACCATGAAACTCAAGCGTCTCTGCCTTACTATAATGAGCTTGTTTGCTGTTGTCAGCGCTGCCAGCGCTGTTGCAGCCGATCCTAAGTTAGCCGTCATTTATGATGCAGGCGGTAAGTTTGATAAATCCTTCAATCAATCCGCATCAGAAGGTGCAGAACGCTTTAAAAAAGAGACCAAAATCTCTTTCCTGGAAGTCCAGGTCGCCAGCGATACACAAACAGAGCAAGTGTTACGTAATCTGGCACGCAAAAAAATCGATCTGATCGCAGCGATTGGTTTTGCCCAAAGTCAGGCAGTGCAAAACATCGCCAAAGAATTCCCTAATACTAAATTCGTCGTGATTGATGGCGTTGCCACAGGCAATAATGTCAGCTCAGTTCTGTTCAAGGAACAAGAGGGCTCTTATCTGGTTGGTGTTGCTGCGGCAATGGCTAGTAAGTCTAAAAAAATCGGCTTTGTCGGCGGTATGGATATTCCGTTGATACGCACCTTCTCTTGCGGCTACGCACAAGGTGCTAAAGCAGTTGATGCCAAGGTTGAGGTCACCAGCAATATGGTAGGTACCACCACTTCCGCCTGGAATGATCCGGCCAAAGGTGGCGAGTTAGCGCGCGCGCAATTCGAACGCGGTGTTGATGTCGTTTTCGCAGCAGCAGGCGGCAGCGGCATGGGTACGTTGCAGACAGCCAAAGAAAAAGGCAAGCTCGCCATCGGTGTTGATTCCAATCAAAATTATTTGTATCCGGGCACGATGCTGACCTCGATGGTTAAGCGGGTTGACCAAGCGATTTACGATAGCTTTATGCAAATCAAAAACGGTGACTGGAAGCCTGGCATCATCAACAAAGGCCTGAAAGAAGGTGGCGTTGATTGGGTTGTTGATAAAGATAACCGCGCCCTGATCACGCCAGAAATTGAAAAGCGTGTCAACGCAGCAAAACAAGACATCATCAGCGGCAAAGTCAAAGTGATTGACTCGCGCGACGGAAGTAAATGCCCGGTTTAGTGTCTTGTCTTATCTTGTCTTGTTTCAGTTTGGTTTTGCGCTCATGCTCTAATTGAATTTTATTCTCTACGTTTTTAAGCTAAGCGCAAAACCAAATGATGTAAGCAGACCTCAGCGCAATCAATCGTCGCGTCAGGTCTCTATCATCTAGCAATTTCAGTAAGTTCAGCAAGTTCGCTGAGTTCGTTAAGTTCGTTAACATCGCCGATCAAACCCTAGCTAATTTTTATCCCGCCTCCGTATGCAGCCAGCCGTAGAATTCCAACAAATCTCCAAACGCTTTGGCGCCGTACACGCCAACCGCGATGTGAGTTTTTCTATTGCGCCCGGTAGCATCCACGGCGTTATCGGAGAAAACGGCGCAGGCAAATCAACCTTGATGAGCATCCTGTACGGCTACTACCGTGCGGATAGCGGCAAGCTCTTGATCAATGGTCAGCCACAACATATTCGTAATAGTCAGGAAGCAATCAAACTTGGGATCGGCATGGTGCATCAGCATTTTATGCTAGTAGAAAATATGACGGTTCTTGATAACGTCATGCTGGGCGCAGAGGGTGGATTCAGACTCGCCGCTCATCGCACCGATATTGAGAAAAAGCTGCGTGAAATTTGTCAGCGCTATTCTTTAGATGTTGATCCGCTGAGCAAAATCCAAGACTTGTCGGTTGGTTTGCAACAGCGGGTAGAAATTCTCAAACAAATCTACCGTAGTGCCAATATTCTGATACTCGACGAGCCAACCGCGGTGCTGACCGTGCAAGAAACGGCGTCGCTATTTGAAGTCTTGCGACTGTTCAAAGAGCAAGGCAAGACCATCATCCTGATTACCCACAAGCTGCAAGAAATTCTCGACATCACCGACCAGGTGACGGTAATGCGCGCAGGCACAGTGGTCGGCTCCGTTGCCACCGCTGGCACCAACAAAGAAGAACTAGCCAATCTGATGGTAGGTCGCCCGATACAAACGCAATTGCCACGGGCTGCCTATGCGCCGGGTGCGTCTGTGCTTGAGGTAAAAGGATTGAATTTGCGTAGCAAGCAAGCGGTCGATCTGCTGAAAGATATCAACTTCAACATACGCGCTGGTGAAATCGTCGCCATCGCCGGCGTCTCTGGCAATGGTCAAAGCGAGCTACTAGAAATTTTATCCGGCATGCGTTTGCCAAGCAGCGGCGAGATACAAATGCAGGGACAGTTGCTGCCAATCGCAAAACGCAAAGATGCCGACGGTTTGCCTGCCATTTTTCGTAAGCTTGGTATCGGTCATGTACCAGAAGATCGACTGCGTGATGCCGTAGTTAAAAACTTTTCGGTCATGATGAATAGTTTTTTTGGTTATCAGCAACAGACTAAAAAACGCTTTGGTTTACTCGACTTCGCCAGCATTCTCAGCAAATGCACCGAACTATTAAAAAAGTTCGATGTACGTCCGTCCGATCCACATTTACGCATCGCCCTGCTATCCGGTGGCAATCAGCAAAAGGTCGTCATCGCTCGAGAAATTGCTGCAGCACCAAAACTCATGCTGGTAGGCCAGCCTACCCGTGGTGTTGATATCGGCACGATAGAAAGCATCCATGCGCAGCTACTCGCCATGCGCGATGCGGGCGTTGCCATTCTGCTGGTATCGGTAGAACTGGAAGAAGTTCGGGCATTGGCCGATAGAATTCTGGTCATGTCTAGCGGCTGTATCACGGGCGAATTGATGGCGGAAGAGTTTGATGCCACACGCATAGGTTTGCTCATGGGTGGACTACATAAATCATCAGTATGACTAATTCAGAACTTCCACGCTGGGCAACTGCCATAGCACTTCCCTTACTCAATTTGCTGTCGGCACTGCTGGTTGCTGCGCTGGTGATTTATTTGTTGGGCGAGAGTCCAATAGAATCGCTGGGCATTCTGGTCAACTCCGCCGTATTGAACCCAGAAGGGTTGGGCTACACATTATTTTATGCAGCGACCTTTATTTTTACTGGTTTGTCGGTCTCCATTGCGATGCAGGCGGGTTTGTTCAATATCGGTAGCGAAGGACAGATGTATGTCGGTGGCCTTGGGTTAACACTAGTTTTATTGTTGCTCGATTCCAGTCTGCCTGGCTGGTTGTTAATTCCACTAGCGATTATTGGCAGCGCCGTATTTGGTGCAGCCTGGGCTTACTTGCCAGGTTATCTGCAAGCTAAACGCGGTAGTCACATCGTCGTCACGACGATTATGTTTAACTTCATCGCTGCCAGTTTAATGAACTTTTTGATTGTGACTTATCTGATCCCGACCGGCCAGCAAAATCCCGCCAGCCGCGTATTTGCAGAAGCGTCGTGGTTACCGACGCTGAATAAAATATTCCCGATTCTGGGTGAGACGCCGTTGAATATCAGTTTTATTCTGGCACTGATTGCGCTGGCGATTTACGGCATTGCAGTGTGGCGTTCGGCCTGGGGTTATCAGTTGCGCGCTACGGGTTTAAATCAGCATGCGGCACACTACGCAGGCATTTCCATCACTAAAACGATCATCGTTGCGATGTTGATTTCTGGCGCGCTGGCGGGTCTCGCATCGGTCAATTCCTTGATGGGATCAACGCACTACCTGAATCTGAATTTCCCCGCGGGCGCTGGTTTTATCGGGATTGCGATTGCGTTAATGGGGCGCCAGCATCCGGTCGGCATTTTGCTATCATCCATTTTGTTTGGCGCGTTGATTCAGGGCGGCTTTGATTTGTCGCTGGAAAAACCGAATATCCCGACTGAAACTTTTATCTTCATCCAAGGCCTGATTATCTTGTTTTGCGGTGCCATGGAAAATCTATATGCGCCAGCCTTAGCGCGTCTGCTGAAACGAAACTAAATCGGAGTTAATGATGTTTGATGATTTTCATTTCGCCAGCATACTGGTTTCCACTATCCGCAATGCGCCGGTATTGATTTTTGCCGCGATGGCGGGATTGTTTGCGGAACGCAGCGGTGTAGTCGATCTGGCGTTGGAAGGCAAAATGCTGGCGTCGGCATTCGTCTCCGCTGCGGTCGCATTCACTACGCAAAATCCATGGCTTGGCATTTTGGCTGGTGTGGGCGTATCTGTCGCTATCGCATTGCTGCAAGGCTTTGTCAGTATTACGCAAAAAGGAAATCAGTTAGTCGCAGGGATTGCAATCAATATTGCCATGAGCGGTCTGACATTTGTCTTGGCGCAGTTTTTCTTTTCTCAGGGTGGGCGTACGCCAGATCTTGGTCAGGCTCGCTTGTTTGATATCGTCTTGCCAGGTACAGCTGCGTTAGAAAGTATTCCATTTGTGGGCTGGTTCTACGGCAAATTAATCGGCGGCCACAGCGCACTGGTCTATCTGGCGTTTGCACTTATACCTGTCGTGCATTGGGTGATTTATCACAGCCGTTTTGGTTTGCGTCTGCGTGCGGTGGGCGAAAATCCTCACGCAGCGGATGCTGCAGGCATCAATGTTGAACGTACCCGCTTTCTAGCGATGTTATGCGCTGGCGTATTATGCTCATTTTCCGGTGCATACCTGTCTATTGTGCAAAGCGGTTTCTTCTTGCGTGATATGTCGGCAGGCAACGGTTACCTAGCCTTAACCGCGCTGGTGTTCGGCAACTGGCGTCCGCTCTACACGGCGATGGGTTGCCTGATGTTTGGCTTCTTTGCAGCGCTGCAAGTGCAGATCGAAGGTATCGTCTTCCCGGTGATCGGCAAAGTGCCAGGCTCATTGATACAGATGATTCCCTATGTTGTGACCGTCATTGTATTGGCAGGTTTAATGGCAAAATCAGTCGCGCCAAAAGCGATTGGTGTGCCTTTTGTCAAGTCTCGCTAAGTGATCAAAATAAGACATTAAGATTCGGCCTCCTTGAACCGGGCCAACCGCAATAAGTCACTTCGTCTGGGTTCTGTTAATGGCCAGGCGAAGTAATTTTGGAGAACCTCCATGACCACCAACTCTAGTCCTGCAAAACATAAAGTCATCTTTGATACCGACCCTGGCGTCGATGATGCGATGGCGTTGTACTTTGCACTCGCCCATCCGGATATCGACGTGATCGGCATCACCACCACGTTTGGTAATGTCACCGTAGAACAGGCCACTGCCAATGCACTGTACTTAACCCGGATCGCTGGCCGCAGTATTCCGGTAGCTCAAGGCGTACCTGTGCCTCTGGCAAAAGATCCTGGCACACCGCCGGCGTTTATTCATGGCGCAGATGGCTTGGGCAATTTAGCTAGCCGGGTAGAAGCGGGTGGCGTAGCAGAAGTTGAAAGCGCGGCAGAATTTATCGTCAAAATGGCGCGCCAGCATCCGGGCGAAATCACACTGGTTGCGGTAGGTCCGTTTGGTAATCTAGGACTGGCATTAAAGCTAGAACCACAATTGCCTAAGCTCTTAAAGCAAGTCGTCTTGATGGCTGGTACCGTGGATGAACCAGGTAATGTATCGCCAGTGGCAGAAGCCAATGTCTGGAATGATCCAGACGCGGCTGATTTGGTCTTCACTGCGGGCTGGGATTTGACAATGGTTGGTCTGGATGTAACGCATCGCGTGGTTTTGCCATCGACTTTCTTCACAGGTCTGGCGAAACAACATCAACATATCGCAACAGATACCTTAAGTCACGCAGTCAATTTTTACGCGAATTTCTACCAAAGTATCCGCCCTGATCTGGGCCATGCTTGCTACGGACATGATGTCCTGGCGTTTGTCTGGCTGGTCGCTCCAGAATTATTTAAAACCCAATCCGGTCGCGTACGCGTTGCCAAAGAAGGCATCGCCAATGGTCAGACCATGATGGCAAAACTGGCGATTCCGTATCCACAATCTGGATGGGAAGCAGATAAACCTGAGACGCGTGTTTGCATGGAAGTCGATGCCAAGGCATGCGCCAGTCTGATTGATACGATATTAAGCAGCGACTGGTTATTGCCAGCCTTGCGTTAATTCATCACGCCCATTGAGGAGAAATTATGTTTATCGAACCAGTTGATTATCGCAGCCCGGATGCGGCACAAAAATTTACCGAGAGTCTGCATCGCACTGGCTTTGGCGTGTTGACTAACCATCCTTTATCGCAACCTTTGCTAGAGACCATTTATAAAGAATGGTACGAGTTCTTCCAGACTGACGCAAAGAATCAATACAATTTTGATGCAGTCAAAATGGATGGTTATTTCTCACCGAAGGTATCAGAAACCGCCAAGGGTAATACCAAGCGGGATCTGAAAGAGTTTTATCATATCTATCCGGGTGGCCGTTATCCCGCTGAAGTATCTGATGCTGCAAGTCAGTATTACGAGCAAGGTAATAAGCTCGCTACCGAATTACTGCAATGGGTAGAAGATCACACACCAGCCGATATCAAAGCCAAGTATTCTATGCCGCTGTCGGACATGATACCGGGTAGCGATCACACTTTACTGCGCGTCTTGCACTACCCGCCATTGCGTGGCGATGAAGAGCCGGATGCAGTGCGTGCAGCAGCCCATGGTGACATCAATTTGCTGACCTTGTTACCTGCCGCAACGCAAGCCGGTTTGCAAGTCAAAGGTAAGGATGATGAATGGCATAACGTCCCTTGTGACTTCGGTATGTTGATCGTAAATATCGGCGACATGCTGGATGAAGCATCGGAAGGTTACTACCCATCCACTATTCACCGCGTGCTAAACCCAACAGGTGAGGAAGCGAAAAAATCACGCATCTCGCTACCGCTGTTTTTACACCCAAGACCAGAAGTCGTCTTATCGGCGCGCCACACAGCGGGTAGTTATTTGAGTGAACGGCTGATCGAATTAGGCGTAAAGAAATAAATCTTAAGAGGCATGTCCAATACTTCTGCGGCTTACGGGCTATTTTTGCTCTGTAAGCCGCAGAATATATGGACATCCAATTTCAATAATATTGAATCATTCGTAGTTTTCTCTGTCGGTTACTAGCAACCTACAACCCAATTACAAATACGTTGAGAATTTCCCATGACGACCCAAGACATCATCCCTAATCTGATTGCAGAAGCGCACAAAGCACGCGAGTTGGCTTATGCGCCCTACTCCAAATTTAAAGTCGGTGCGGCGGTACAAACCAAAGACGGTAAAATTTTCCATGGCTGCAATATTGAAAACGCCTCCTACGGTCTGTGCAATTGCGCAGAGCGTACCGCCTTGTTCAGCGCACTCGCTGCCGGATATCGTCCGGGTGATTTCGCCGCCATCGCCGTCACTGGCGACACCGACGCTCCGATCGCCCCTTGCGGTGCTTGCCGCCAGGTCATCATCGAATTGGGTGGCCCTCAACTAGCTGTTGTACTGACCAATTTAAAAGGCGACATCAAACAGACTACCGCTGGCGAGCAATTGCCAGATGCGTTTTATCTGGTGCCACAAGCTGATTAAACCAGGCTCGAGCACTGTTGATGCGTGACGCACTTATGACAACGGGGCAAGGCGAATGCTTGTCCCCGATTATTTAGATTTGCAACAATTCACCGGCTATTCTGGGCACCGATCGGCTTCCCCCGCCATTCGCCTCGCACGCTCTCGCTAGCGCTGCCAATCACATCAGGTTTCGCCCTCCGAGCTATCTGGTAACTAGTTAGGTCTACAAAATTTACTTCACGCCCGCTAAATGGTGGAATATGCTGGTGTTAATTGGTGCTGCTATCTAAGTGCAAATCTCTTACACTTAGAACTTATCGTCGTTACATAAATTGGCTCCTAAACGCACTATTCGTAGCATTCTCAATATCGTCGCGACAACTTGCTGAAGTAGTTTTACATCGCCCTTCATTACAAAATTAATCGATTCCACACCATGTCAAAATCAGAGACCACGCCAGAACCCGATCCACGGAAAAACCGCATACTGGCTGCTCTTCCCAAATCTGAGTACGAAAGACTATTGCCGGATCTTAAATATGTAGAAATGCCGCTAGGCTGGACCGTGTCTGAATCAGGCGATCATGTGGATTTTGTACATTTCCCTATCGGTGGCATCGTCTCTTTGATTTATGCCTTAGAAAATGGCTCTACTAGCGAAACCGCGCTGGTCGGCGACGAAGGTATGGTCGGCATCTCGATTTTTATGGGCGGTGAAAGCATGCCCACCAGTACCGAAGTACAAAGTGCTGGCGCTGCGTTTAAATTGAGTCGCAAAATCATGAAGCAAGAGTTTGAGTCGGCTGGTGAACTACAGCGACTTTCCCTCTTATATACCCAGGCGCTGATTAGCCAAACTTCACAAACTGCTGTGTGCAATCAACATCACTCACTAGATCAACAACTCTGCCGCTGGATATTAATGACCATCGACCGGCTGCATGATAATGAAATCATCATCACTCAAGAAATGGTAGCCAGTTTGTTAGGTGTACGGCGTGAAAGCGTTACTGAAGCAGTTGGACAATTACAGAAAGATGGCATGGTCGAACGTGCCCGCGGTCGCATCACCGTCACCAATAGAAAAAAATTAGAGCAACGTGTCTGCGAATGTTATTCCGTCGTCAAAGAAGAGTACGAGCGGCTACTTCCCTCAGATAAATAATCTAAATAATCCAACTTGCGCAAAACCATTCCAGTCTCATTGAATGGCATGCGCACTCTCAATACGATATCTGATTTTGCGGTATGCTAATTGCTGTTTTTTCCACAACCACAATCATTCCATCAGGAGATACTCATGCAGAATCAACAGGATTTCGATAGTCTGGTAGGCAAGTCAAAATTAAGCGATGGGGTTGACCGTCGCACCTTTATTCAAACTGCGGTAGGCGTCGGTTTTGCCGCTGCAGCGATGCCTGTGATGGCACAAACTATGATCAAAACCGATACGGCCGGTTTAACTGCCGGGGTTGTGATGGTCGAAGTCAACGGACAAAAAGTCCCTGTCTATCGCGCTCAGCCAGAAGGCAAAACCAATCTGCCTGTCGTTTTGGTCATCTCAGAAATTTTTGGTGTACATGAGCATATCGCCGACGTCGCCCGCCGCTTCGCCAAACTAGGTTATCTGGCGCTGGCACCAGAATTATTCGTACGCCAAGGCGATCCAAGCAAATACCCCAATATTGGCGAACTGATCAAAGAAGTCGTCTCCAAAGTACCCGATGCCCAAGTCATGTCTGATCTGGATGCGGTGGTTGCCTGGGCCAAAGCCAATGGCGGCAACACCAACAAATTAGCCATCACCGGCTTCTGCTGGGGAGGACGCATCACCTGGATGTATTCCGCGCACAATCCCAATGTAAAAGCCGGCGCTGCCTGGTATGGCCGTTTGGTAGGAGACTCGACTCCGTTATCGCCAACCAATCCTGTCGACATAGCAGCGGGCTTAAAAACACCGATCCTTGGTTTATACGGTGCCAAGGACACAGGCATCAACGCTGAGTCTATTTTTAAGATGGAAACCGAACTCAAAAAAGGCACCAGCAAATCAGTCTTTAAAGTCTATGCTGACTCAGGTCACGCTTTCCACGCCGATTACCGCCCGAGCTACGTAGAGGCAGATGCCAAAGATGGCTGGATGCGTTGCTTGACCTGGTTTAAAGAAAATGGCGTAACCTAACTGCCATACCAACTGCAAGCTCCAAGTTGGGCTAATGGCTTTTCAGCCCAACCTTCAATGCTGGTGATTTTAAAGAAAATGAGTACACAATGATCTCAATCTTACCCGCCAAGTCAGATAGCGATAGCAATGAGGATGTCAGAGGAGCTTGTGTTGGCTGTCAAAGTAACGAGCCTTTTGAAATCGAATTTGAATATGCTTATCAACCGATAGTCAATTTCGCTACCCGCTCCATCGTCGCCTATGAGGCATTAGTGCGCGGCCCAAACGGTGATTCCGCCGCCAGCATTCTGGCGCAAATCAACGATAACAATCGCTACCGCTTTGATCAGTTATGCCGCATGAAAGCAGTCGAGGGTGCAGCCAAACTGGGTATGAGAGAATTTTTATCGATCAATTTTTTACCGAATGCAGTGTATCGCCCTGAAGTCTGTATCCGTACCACGCTTGAGGCTGCACGGAAATATAATTTTCCGGTAGAGAAAATTATATTTGAGGTTACCGAAGGAGAGCGGGTACAAGACCGGCCGCATCTGGTACATATCATCCGTGAGTATAGAAACTTTGGTTTTCAAACGGCGATTGATGACTTTGGCGCCGGTTACGCCGGCCTCAATTTACTATCAGAGTATCAACCGGATTTTGTCAAAATCGACATGGATTTAATCCGTGGTGTAGATCATCACTTACCGCGTCAGGCCATTGTTGAGGGAATTGCCTCTATCTGCAAAAAACTGAATATTAAAGTTCTAGCTGAAGGGATAGAAACCCGCGCTGAGCGTGATTTTTTGTTCGCTTCCGGCATTGAATTGATGCAAGGGTATTGGTTTTCTAAACCCGTGTTTAAGGGACTCGCCAACATTGATCCGTCAGTATGGGAATAACAGATTCATCCTCCAATTTATGTAAGGAAATGACTACCCCAACCTTAAGAGAGGTAGTCTACATCCGGAAGTTACTCAGCTTTGAAGTGGGTCTTACCTCAGAACATTAAAGTAAATCCAAATTCTCCAACATCCCCGCAGCCTGCGTCTGAAAATCTACAATCGCTCCCTCGTCCATTTTTTCTAACTGCCGGTAAGCCATACCGATACGTGGATTCTTCGCCAGCGTCTTCTCATTGCGATGGAAAAAATCCCAATACAATGCGTTGTAGGGACAGGCGTTTTCACCAATCCGTACTTTTTTATCGTAGTGACAACCTTTGCAATAATCGCTCATACGATCGATGTAGGCAGCGCTGGAAACATAAGGCTTGGTGGCTAATAATCCACCATCAGCGAACTGACTCATACCAATGGTATTGGGTAGTTCTACCCACTCAAATGCGTCGATGTAGATACCCAAATACCAGCGATGGACCTCCGCCGGATCTAAGCCTGCCAGCAGCGCAAAATTGCCGATTACCATCAGGCGTTGAATGTGATGTGCATGTGCTTGCTCCAGCGATTGCGTGATCGCATGCGAAAGACAATTCATCTTGGTTTTACCATCCCAAAACCAGCTTGGTAACTTACGGTTATGACCAAAAAAATTCTTCTCAGCGTACTCCGGCATATTCGTCCAATACACTCCGCGCACGTACTCTCGCCAGCCTAATATTTGCCGGATAAAACCTTCTACCGCAGCCAATGGCGCATGACCTGCATGATGCGCCGCCTCGGCTTTGGCAACGACTTCGCGCGGATTCAGCATTTTTACATTTAAGGCAAACGATAATAATGAGTGAAATAAGCGCCACGCTTTGACGTTCATCGCATCTTGAAAATCCCCAAACTGCGGTAGCGCATTCTTGATAAATGCGTCTAGTTGTTGCAGGGCTTCATCACGGTTGAGTGCCCATGCCAATTGATCAGCTTTGGGATTACCAAAGCTCTTTACTCCAGTATCGACAATAGTTTTCCATAAAGCAGAATGATCATGCAAGGTGCGTGCATCTTGTGGCTCTGCAGGCGCGCCACGCCAAGGCTTGCGGTTATCGTGATCGTAGTTCCATTGGCCGCCGACTGGCTTCTTGGCGTCTTCCATCAGTACTTGATGCTGTACCCGCATCTGGCGGTAGAAAAACTCCATCAACCATTGTTTGCGTCCGGTGAAGATGTCTGCCGCGTGATTGCGTGTCGTATAAAAATGCTCGCTATCGACCATCCTCCACGGAATGTGCGAACGACGGCCATGCTGGTACAGCTGCTGATCCAGACGCCATTCGTCCGGAGCCTGATATTCAAACGCCGTGGCTTGGTAGTACGCGATCAGCGCATCAATATTGGCTGGCATGGATTGCAGATTGCGCGCATCATCGATGGCGAGGTAATGTACACGATGACCAGCCTCACGCAACTGCCGCGCCAGATCGCGCATCCCGGCAAAAATAGCCAGAATCTTTTGTGCATGGTGCAGCACGTAATCGGTCTCTTGCCGCACCTCCATCAAAACATAGACGGTGGCATCATCAACCTCTCTAAACCAGCGATGTTGCAAGTTAAGCTGGTCGCCGAGTATCAATCTGAGCGTAGTTTGGGAATCTATTTGCGTTGTGGTCATCGTCATTCTTTATAGTGCGTTCCAGAGTCGTTGATAAATACCGTCCCTATCATGATCATGGGCTTGTTTCTGAATATTAAATCGTCGTCCGTTGCGGGGATCGGTACCTCGTCCAGAGATATATAGCCAATTACCCTGATTGCTATAAACATCGTAGTCAATCAATTGCGCCTCAAACCAGGCAGCACCAGCACGCCAGTCGCAGCCTAGATCGTGGATCAGATAACTGGCAACAATCTGGCGCAAGCGATTAGATAAATAACCGGTAGCGGCCAGTTCTGCCATGCCAGCATCGACCAGCGGCTCGCCAGTTCTGGCCTGGCACCAGGCATCAAATCTACGTGCACTATGCGTTGGCGGCGGCAAGCTGGTCAGACCTTTTGCAAGGTAAAGTCGCCGTCCATATTTCAGGTGCAACAGCCGGAAATAATCACGCCACAACAACTCAAACCAAATCCAATATGTGCTGTCGTTGGCGCCGTGAGTTGCTTCAAATTCTTTCAACGCCAGGTAAGCACTGCGCGCCGACATTGCGCCAGACGCCAGCCAGGGAGAAAATTTAGTGGAATAATCTGTTCCCGTTAAACCATTGCGTGTCAGCTTATAAGTGTGCGCCAGCTTACGCTCAAAATACTGCTGCAAATGTGCAGAGGCCATAGTTGCGCCACCAGCAAATGCAGGTAAAAAATACGGGAAAGATGAGCGGCTGTCTGCGTAAATTTGAGTTTGAAGTTCAGCTTGAAGTTCAGCTTGAAGTGCAGACTCTGTGTGCGTCGTAAGCATCGGCGATATCAACAGATCGGCCTTATTCCATTGTTCAAGTACAGCAGCGAAAGCCGGTGGCAAGGCCGGAATCTTCTCCGGTCTTGGCAGCGGCAATGGTGGCTGCACTTCATGCCGCTCGACCAAGGTACGAAAGCTGGTAAAAACGTCTGGTAAAGCATTACATGAAAACGGTAAATCGGAGGGGTCAAGCAGGCTGGATTGCCAGATCGTATGCACTGTCAAACCGGCTGCGCGCAAAGCGGCAACTTCCTCTTGCTCTTCCGGCGCGGCGATCTCTTCGCAATAAATTGTGGTGGCACCGATATCACGTGCGAATACGGGCAGGCGTTCTGCGGCGCTACCCTTAATCTCTAGCAATTGACTGTCTTGCAAACTGAGTTGTGCATTTAAATCAGCTAAGGCCGATGCTAAAAAATACTGGCGGTGCTGGCTAGTGCGCGGCACATTCCAGCGTGTCATTTTCTCCATGACGGGATCGTGGCAATACACGAGGACTAAGTTACTCGCATGATGACAGGCTTGCGTCAACGCGGGATTATCGTCCAGGCGCAGATCGTTGCGAAACCAGTAGATCACGGTCGTCTCTGGCGCTGCTTTTGGTGCGGAAGTTGGAGTGAATGATGTACGGATCATGGGGCAGCTTTGCTATCACGGCGGCAGCGTTCGGAACAATATTTCACCTCATCCCATACCTTTTCCCATTTTTTTCGCCAGGCGAACGGGCGATTGCATTGCGGACAGAGTTTGGTCGGCAAATCCGATTTTTTGCGCATGCGCATGTGATCTTTCCTTGTTGAGCGGATGAAGAAAAACGGTATTACTAAGTTCACTTGCCAGGGTGACTTTCTGCTAGTACTTTGCTTCACTGATTGCAGGGGGAATTAATATACTCCCCATTATTTTTAATAAATATGCCAGATTGTCCAATTATTATATGGGCACTTAAAATATACTTACCACCAGTATATAAATTACATTAAGTTATTTTTACGTTTTTTTAGACTTTATTCCCCTCTGCCGCTTGCGGGAGAGGCGTTAAAATCCTGCCCCGATATGTACCGCCATTGGCTTTAACAAGATCAATTTCGTCTGGAGTAAGCACTGCAATTCTGTAATTGTCTTCCTGCTTCAAAATCCTAAATCTAACTGGCTGTTCTGCTGCGCCGCATTGGCCGCTGATTTGCGTCGCGTTCTGCCGGTATCTTTTTTGCGTGAACCATGTTTTTCTACAATCGCTGCCTTGGCTGATTTCACACCGGGCTGGGCGCGTAAGGCAAACAGACGTGCTTTGGCTTCGCGGGTGGCGAGATCAATATCGACCACCGGCATGGCGATATCGACACCCACCTGTACGCCGCAAGCCGCCTGCACATCGGGCGGCATACGCCACGGTTCAAACAACCATGAGTCGGGTACGCGCCGCATTGCAGGTAGCCAGCGGCGTACAAAGCGCCCATGCGGATCATGGTCGCTGGCTTGCTTAATCGGATTGTAAATACGCGGCACATTGATACCGGTCGTACCAGACTGCATTTGCATCTGGCTCCAGTGGATGCCCGGTTCGTAATCCAAAAACTGCCGCGCTAGCCAATGTCCTACTGGCCGCCAGTCCAGCCACAGCGGATAAGCGGCGACCGAAACTAGCATGGCCCGCATTCTGAAATTAAGCCAGCCAGTCTGATGCAACATGGTCACGCAAGCATCGACTAGAGGCCAGCCAGTGCGCGCCGAGGTCAGTGCCTCGAAGTGCGCCTGATTCCAGTCATGCTCACGCAAACCGTCATAACCCCGATGCAGATTGCGGTACTCTAGTTGCGGCTCGCTCTCTAGTTTTTGGATGAAATGACAATGCCAATATAAGCGACTGACAAAGGCATTCAAACCTTGTTTTTGGCGGCTGGTACCGGGCGATAATGGTGACAATGGCGATAACGAGGCGACTTGCCGTCGAGTAGCATGCACGATTTCCCGCAAGCTGACACAACCAAACGCCAGATACGGTGACAAACGAGAACAGGCGGTCGGCGCAGATAAAGGGGAAGAAATTCCGCCACGATATTGATTGCTACGGTCGGTCAAAAAACTGTACAACACGCTCAAGCCGCACTGCCGGCCGCCACGCTGCCGTTGCGGCGGATCGTAGGCATCCAAGCCCAGCTCTTGTGGCGAAGCAGGCAATTGCGGCATCGCCAATAATGGCGGCAGCGCGGCAAAACTCGCCGCAGTCAACTCGGGCACGGGCACACAAGGCAGGTCGTTATGCGCGTTCCATTGTCGCTGCCAACCATCACGATCTTGTAGCCGACGCACTACACCAAATTGCGCAAACTCATGCCAGGCAATTTGATGCGCACGACACCAGCGACCAACGGCTTTATCGCGCTGGTAGGTGGCATCGTTACCGGTTTCTTCATGCGAATAAATAGCGGAAAAAGGCGCGCTGGCAAAAAGCTGATCAAATACGCTGGTAACTTCGCCCGTTAAAATATGCAGCTGTCCGCCACGTTGGCGCAAGGCGACATATAAATCGCGCAGACTTTCTAACAAAAATTGGTAATGCTGATTTGCCGCATCAGGCTGCGCCCAAATAGAGGGTTCGACCACGTACAGACACAGCACAGGCCCCTGGCGTGCTGCGGTGTGCAAGGCGATGTGATCATGCAAACGCAAATCACGTTTAAACCAAACGATGCTATAAGTCATGGCCTCATTATACGAATGCGCTGAGAAATACAGGCTTGGATTGAGGCTAATTCGAGGTACAAAACCCGTGAAGAGTGAGTCAATTACGGGACATACTTTTAAGTTGATGGAGTAATTTGCCTTGATTGTCGCTGCTTATTGCCTATGCTATAGAATGATCTATTATAAATTGCGATGAATTACCATCGGTCTTTAAGATAACTGCTTAAATACTTTTCAAGATATCATTTCAATGAGTTAACTAATTTAACAAAATAATATCCACCACGCTTAACACTAGAGAAAGTTCATCATGAGCGTTAGTTCAGTCAGCAGCAGTACAACTACCCCAACGCCAGTTACTCCACGTCCAACGGATCAGTTGCAGGCACAAAAGCCAGACAACACCAAGACCAGCAATGACGACAACGTCAAGGCAACTGCACAAGCGCAGATTCAAGCTCAGGCTCAAATTCAGACTCAAGCACAAACTCAAAATCAAGCGCCACCACCGCCAAGCCCTTCTGTGAATACGGACGGGCAAAAAATCGGACAAGTGATCAACGTGAGTGCTTAGGTTTAAATCTGTTGAATTTAAATTTGCTGAAATTCAATTTGCTGAAATTCAATTTGCTGAAATTCAATTTGCAGAATTTCAATTTGTGTCACGGATTCAAAACAGCTTTGTATTTATAGTTTATTAATGCTGTATTTACACCCACAACGACTGGCATCTGATTATATCGTCCAGCAGTAGATAAGCTGACTAACAATACCCAGATAGTAAAAAAATCGGCATCGCGTGTGAAACGGATGCCGATTTTTTTTGAAGTTAATTTTTATTCCAGCACTGTTTTTGGCGTTGTTTTGAATCTGTTCCCGGGTTAGCGCTAATGTACTTTCGCTTCAAACAAGTTCATCGTGTAACCGTGCATAATGCGCTTGAAAAATGTCCTCAATAAAAACAAAGGGAGGCGCTGATTTTGTACTACCAAAGTTTCCTCTACGATGGATTCGCTGGCAACATGCTGGTAGCCGCAACGCTCAAAAATATCTTTGGGATTTTCCGGGGAAAACCGGAATTTTGCGCCTAACTTTTCTATCCTGTCTGTGAGCTTCTTGCCCGTCTTTTGGATGAAATGCTTACTCATCAAATCGCACATCAAACTATGTTTTGGATACGCGGCTCGCAATGCCTGCAAGGTTTGCTTAATTTGGGTCTCGGTCAAATATCCAAACACACCTTCCATCACAATAATGACCGGCATGCCATCATTTTTTGGCAATTTATTGGTCAAGGTTTCTTGCGAAAAATCTATTGCGATACGCTCTAGGGCATTGGCACAGGACGCTACTGGCAAACAGATATTTTTATGCTCGATGACCTGTGGCTCATCAATCTCAAACCAATGACCATGATCCAGCCTGAAAGCCCGTGCATCAAACCCTGCGCCGATCAGTATCACTTTCGTTTTTGGCTGTTGAGCTAGACGCTCACGCAAAAAATCATCAATCATCCTATGCCGTACCGCAATACTCTGATTGGGTCTGACATCGGTTTTAAGCTGGTCAAAAATCGTATTTCCGTGATCCGTCATAAATAAATGCGCATACGCGTCGCCACATAAAGGCTGTGCTGATTGAGCATCCTGAGCACGTACGCCGCAGGTATAAAACGCTGTGTCTGAGATAGGATTCATTGGATGATTTTGTGATTTGGTTTTGTTATTGATAGGGCTTACGCAAAATTATCCCTGCAAGGCGAGATGAACTCAAGAGTATTGATTAAATAAAGAATCCGTGTCGAATAAAAATATACTCCCATCTTTTGGACGCCAAATAGACAAAAGGTGCAGGATATACCTGCACCTTTTAAAAATACTCTCTACCAGTATTGAACTGACAGATCATCCCGGACAGATCACCCATCGGTATTAAGTTAATAAGTTGATGGCAAGCTTACACCACGATCGTCTGATGCTCATCACCTTCGCGGGCGCGAATAGTGCCGATGCGAGAAACGGTTTCGCCAGCGGCAAGCAGTTGCGCCATCGCTGCATCCGCATTCTCTTGCGAGACGATCACAACCATGCCGATACCGCAGTTGAAGACGCGGTGCATTTCTGCATCTGCTACGCCGCCGTGTTGTTGCAACCAGGTAAACAGTGGAGGCATGGTCCAGGCTTTGCTGTCAAGGATCGCGGTCAGCTTGCCCCCTAACACGCGAGGGACGTTTTCTACCAAGCCACCGCCGGTAATATGCGCCATGCCTTTGACTTCCATGCTCTCCATCAATGCCAGCAGTGGTTTGACGTAGATACGGGTCGGTGCCATCAAGGCATCTGCCAGAGTACGTCCGTGGAAATCTGAATTCAGGTCAGGGTTAGCAACTTCGATAATTTTACGTACCAGTGAGAAGCCGTTGGAATGGATGCCGGACGATGCCAGACCGAGGATGGCGTCACCGGGAGCAATTTTGCTGCCGTCAATGATGTTAGATTTTTCTACCACACCGACCGCAAAACCCGCCAAATCATATTCGCCTTCCGGGTACATGGATGGCATTTCGGCAGTTTCGCCACCGATCAAGGCGCAGCCTGCTTGCTCACAACCAAAGGCGATGCCTTTGATGACATCCGTCGCTGTGGCAACATCGAGTTTGCCGCAGGCGAAATAATCCAGGAAGAATAAAGGTTCGGCACCTTGCACCAGAATGTCATTGACACTCATGGCGACCAGATCAATCCCAACGGTGTCGTGGCGATTCAGGTGGAAAGCGAGTTTGAGTTTGGTACCGACACCATCGGTGCCAGAGACCAGCACAGGTTCTTTGTATTTTTTACTGATTTCGAACATGGCACCAAAGCCGCCGATGCCGGCCATAACGCCTTCGCGCATGGTGCGTTTAGCGAAAGGCTTAATCGCGTCAACCAGCGCGTCGCCAGCGACCATATCGACGCCAGCGTCACGGTAAGAAAGGGAAACATTGCTTGGAGTACTCATGATAGTCGTCAATAGAGGCGTGAGGCGGTAAAATAGAAGGATTGCTGAATTTGATGATTTTCTAATACTTGCCTAATACAATTTAGAAAATGTAAGCAGAATTCCGCAACAAAGAACGCTATTTTAACAAATCGACCCGAGTCGCAGCTAGTTTTTGGACTTTTTGCGGCCTGCGCTGATTTCATCCCCAGTTTTTGTCTGAAGAGAAACTTATATCCACTATGGCATTTTCATTTACCCCTGAACAAAAACAGACCGCCTTATGGTGCGTGCTTGGACTGGCACTGCTGATTTTGATCTTATTATTGGGGCCAATCTTGATGCCATTTATTGTGGCGGCGATTTTGGCTTACATCCTTAACCCTTGGGTGGATCGGCTGTGTGCCTTCCAAGTAAAAGGCATTCATCTGCCGCGCTCAGTGGCTGCGACCTTGTTGATCGTGCTGGTGATCATGCTGATACTGGCAATGATATTGGTGATGACGCCAATTTTGCAAAAACAAATCCCCCAGTTGCAAGACCAGATACCTCGTTTTTTTGATAAAGCGAATGAGTTATTAGGTCCGATGTTAGGCAAATTGGGCCTTCATATCCAATTAGATAGCGCTGGCATCAAAGAGATGATCACCAAGCAACTAGACACCAGTGGTGAAGAGATTGGTAAGGCAGTATTAGCTTCTATTCGTGTTGGTGGTACCGCTGTATTGGGCATGGTCGCCAATTTGATGCTGATACCGATTGTGTTGTTTTACCTTTTGCTTGACTGGCATCCTTTGATGGAGAGGTTGGAAAATTTTATCCCGCGGCGCTGGGTCGGCAGCGTCAAATCCGGTGCCTCAGAAGTAGATAGTATTCTGGCGCAATATCTGCGCGGTCAGATCATGGTAATGGTCGTGCTGGCGATCTATTACTCTGGCGCGTTGGCGATTGCTGGTTTTGATCTGGCACTGCCGGTTGGCATTATTACTGGCTTCTTAGTATTTATCCCGTATCTGGGATTTGGGCTAGGTCTGGCGCTCGCTTTGATCGGTGCATTTTTACAATTTGATGGTTTTCACGGTCTGATTTCTGTCGCGATTATTTATGGTGTTGGCCAAGTGCTGGAAAGCTTTATTTTGACGCCGCGTTTAGTGGGTGAACGGATTGGCCTGCATCCGTTAACGGTGATTTTTGCCTTATTGGCATTTGGTCAGTTATTTGGTTTTATCGGCATTCTGGTTGCCCTGCCGACATCGGCAATTTTGGCAGTAGCGGCCAAACACCTGCGTATCGCTTACCTCAATAGTTCGGTTTATCGTCAGTCATGAGGCAATTACTGCTAGATCTGGATGCGGAACAACCGCCCTCGCTAGATACTTTTGTCGTCGGCCAAAATGCAGAACTGGCGCAACTGCTGAGCTTGTTTTCTACCCGTACTGCAAGTCAATATGGCGAGCGTTTTGTGTATTTGTGGGGCGAAGCTGGCGCGGGCAAAACTCATCTCCTGCATGCGCTGGCGAATAGTGGACAAGCGCGCTACATCAGTGCAGATGCGCCTGGCAGCGCCTTTGATCATACGCCGGAGGTCAGTTTGTATTTACTGGATGACTGTGAAAATCTGCCAGCACAATCGCAAATTGATGCATTCAACTTATTTAATGAAGCACGTGCGCATGGCGGTTTTTTAGTCGCGGCAGGCAAGCAGCCGCCCATGATTTTGAATGTACGGGATGATTTACGCACCCGTTTAGGCTGGGGCCTGATTTATCAGGTTCATGGTTTAACAGATGAGGATAAAATCGATGCCTTGGAACGATCTGCTCAGGCACGAGGGATCGTTATTTCAGGCGGCGTCTTACCCTATCTGATTACGCACTACCGGCGTGATATGTTGTCACTGACGGACATGCTAGATCAGTTAGACCATTATTCGCTAGAGACTAAACGAGCAATCACGCTACCGCTGCTGCGGGAACTACTGCAACAACAGCAGGCGTATGACCATTAATACTATGTACTTAGTTTGTCGCCTACTCAGCCACTACAATATCCATGCAGTATTACTACAAAATAAATAAGGCACTTTCCTAACACTATGCGCAATATTGCTTTATTTGATCTGGACCACACGCTGCTTCCCATCGATTCGGATTATGAGTGGGGGCAATTTTTGGCTCGCACCGGCGCGGTTGATGCCAAGGCCTTTGAACGTCGCAATCGCGAATTTTTTGCGCAATATCAGGCTGGTACTTTAGATCCGGTGGAATATCTGGAATTTGCACTCGGCACGCTGGCTCAATTTCCGCGCTCTGAACTAGATGCGATACATGAAGAATTTATGGACGAGGTCATCCGCCCGGCCTTACTACAGCCTGCGCATGATCTGGTACAAAGCCATTTAGACGACGATGATCTGGTCGTCATCATCACCGCCACCAATCGCTTTGTTACGGCACCGATCGCACATGCTTTTGGTGTAGAAAATTTGATCGCCGCAGAACCTGAGCGGGACGCGGCCGGCAACATTACCGGAAAATTGCTAGGCGTACCAACTTCTGGTGCAGGCAAAGTCACTCATCTGCAACAATGGCTAGCGCAACAAGGCATGCATCTGGATGATTTTCCACGTAGCTATTTTTATAGCGACTCGCAAAACGATATTCCCTTGTTATCTATCGTGACTGATCCGATTGCGACCAACCCCAACAGCAAACTACGTGCCCACGCCGAAACCCACGGCTGGCCGATTATTCACTTATTTGACGAGCAATGATCAAGAAATTTATCCGCAAAATGCTGGGTGTTAAAAGCCCGGCAGAAGTAGCAGCAGCCAAGCAAAAGCCCACTGTGCTGAATGCAAAAGAACACGGCATCGATCCGCAATTATTGTCGTCCAATGCGATCCGCGTCACTTCGACTCTGCAAGAAAATGGATTTAAGGCCTTTGTCGTCGGTGGTGCAGTACGCGACTTGTTGTTGGGGGTAAAGCCAAAAGATTTTGACATCGCTACCAACGCGACGCCAGATCAGGTCAAACGTTTGTTCCGCCGTGCTTTCATTATCGGCAAACGCTTTCAAATCGTGCATGTGATGTTTGGACAAGACTTACTGGAAGTCACTACTTTCCGCGGTGCGGCAGTTGATAGCGCACCGAAGGACGAGCATGGTCGAGTGCTGCGTGACAATACCTTTGGTGAGCAATTTGAAGACGCTGCACGGCGCGATTTTACAATCAATGCAATGTACTACGACCCGGCGACCCAGAGCGTGCTGGATTACCACGGCGGGATTGCGGATATCCGTAAAAAAACGCTGCGCATTATTGGCGTTCCGGAAGAACGCTATCGTGAAGATCCGGTGCGTATGCTGCGTGTAGTGCGCTTTGCTGCCAAATTACAATTTACGATTGATGAGGCAACCCGCGCGCCGATTCCCGTCATGGCGCCCCTGATCAACAACGTACCAACAGCACGGGTGTTTGACGAAATGTTGAAATTGCTGATGAGCGGTCATGCCATGGCATGCTTACAGCAATTGCGCAAAGCAGGTCTGCATCATGGCTTGATGCCGCTATTGGACGTCGTGTTAGAGCAGCCGATGGGCGAACGATTTGTCACTCTGGCGCTGGCGAATACCGATGAACGCATACGCCAGGGCAAACCCGTGTCACCGGGATTTTTGTTCGCCTCTTTGCTGTGGCATCAGGTAGTAGAAAAATGGAATGCCTATAAAGCCGCAGGCGAGTTTGCCATCCCTGCCCTGCACCTCGCAGCAGACGACGTATTGAATAAGCAAACCGATAGTCTTGCCCTGCAACGCAAGATCGGCTCAGACATGCGCGACATCTGGGCGATGCAACCCCGGTTTGAAAAGCGCGTAGGTAAAACACCGTACAAAATGCTAGAACATCCTAGGCTGCGAGCTGGCTATGATTTCTTGCTACTCCGTTGTGCATCGGGTGAACTGGATGCAGAATTAGGCGAATGGTGGACGGCATTTATGGAAGGCGATAGTGAACAGCGAGAATACCTGTTGACGGTTAAACCGAAAGACACCGGAGTAGTGAAAAAGCGTCCTCCACGTCGTCGCGCGCCACGCAAACCCGTAGCAGAATAAACTTTATATTGTTAGGCTAGGAATGACGACACAAGCATTCATCGGCATAGGCGCAAATCTGGGTGATGCACGTGGTAGCGTAGAGCAGGCAATTCTGCGCTTAGCCGATTTGCCCGCCAGCCTTTTAATTGCGCAATCCAGTCTATTTAAGACTGCGCCAATTGAGTCCTCTGGTGATGATTACATCAACGCCGTAGCAGAGCTCCGCACAGATTTGAGCGCTACTGACTTGCTACTAGCTCTGCAGCAGATTGAATTAGCATTTGGGCGCGAACGTCCCTACCGCAACGCGCCGCGCACACTTGATCTGGATTTGCTACTGTATGGCTTAGAGCAAATCCATACCGATGCTTTAACAGTGCCGCATCCGCGCATGACAGAGAGGGCATTTGTGTTGCTGCCGCTGCTACAAATTAGTCCTTTTATCACCATACCTGGTAAAGGTGCGGCACAAGATTTCGCTGGTGTAGTTGCAGAGCAGGTAATTATTGAGCTAACTTCTTGAACCAACTTATTGAAATAATATACTACCCCATAGTACCTATATTAGCAGGGTTAATGTCCATATAATATCTGGACGACTTACCAAAACAAAGGCATACTCCCCATAAAATGCCTGATATCACTCATTTATCGGAGAATTATTTTGGCTGAATATTTGCAAGATCGTAAAGCTGTCAGCATCCCGGGCCTGGCAATACAAGCCCAACAAGGCAATAAAATCACCATGCTAACTTGCTACGACGCCAGCTTTGCGGCATTGATGGATCGCTGTGGTGTCGAAATACTGTTGGTTGGCGATTCACTTGGCATGGTTTGCCAGGGGCACAATTCAACATTGCCGGTAACAATTCAAGATATCGCGTATCACACCACTAGCGTAGCGCGTGGCAATAAGAGCGCGCTACTAGTCGCCGATATGCCGTTTGGCAGTTACGCGACGCCAGAAGCTGCCTTCAACAACGCCGTACAATTGATACAGGCTGGCGCGCAAATGGTGAAGCTGGAGGGCGGCGACTGGCTGGTACCGACCATTAAATTTTTGACAGAAAGAGCCATCCCGATATGCGCTCATCTAGGTCTGACACCGCAGTCAGTGCATCAATTAGGTGGCTATAAAGTACAAGGAAAAACCAGTGCCGCAGCTGATTTACTCAAGTCCGACGCACTGAGTCTGCAAGCAGCTGGCGCCAGCCTCTTGGTGCTGGAAGCGATCCCCGCAGCACTCGGCAAAGAAGTCACCGAGCTATTGGCAATCCCCACCATTGGCATCGGTGCTGGCCCGGATTGCTCTGGACAAGTATTAGTCATGCATGACTTACTGGGTGTTTTTCCGGGACGCAAAGCCCGCTTCGTGAAGAATTTTATGGATGGTCAAACGACGATTGATGCGGCTGTAACCGCCTATGTCACTGCAGTAAAAGACAAATCATTTCCTGCGCCGGAACATTGCTTTTAATTAATTTTTTGTGAGTGGCTGCGGCAATCTCTGTACCGCAGCCATGTAATATCAATACCAACAACCCATCAAATGCGTTTTAAGATTTAAAACGAGCCAGACTAGTTTCAAGGTGCGCCGATAAGGTTTCTGGCGAACTCACCGTCATACCCAATTGACGTAATAAGCCATCTTGTAAACCATATACCCAACCGTGAATCGTCAAGGGCTGTGAGCGCTCCCAAGCATCCTGAACGATGTTAGTTCTGCAAACATTGACTACTTGCTCAATGACATTGAGTTCACAAAGACGATTACTTTTCTCTTTTTCAGTGAACACATCACCAAGGTAGGCTTCGTGTTTTTCCTGTACGTCCTGAACATGGCGCAACCAGTTATCCGCCAGGCCAACACGGCGGCGCGTCAACGCGGCATGCACGCCTGAGCAGCCATAATGGCCACAAATAATAATATGCTTAACCCTTAATACATCAATCGCAAACTGCAATACGGAGAGACAATTCAAATCGCTATGCACGACAACGTTAGCGATATTTCTGTGAACAAATAATTCGCCTGGCAATAATCCCAGTAACTCATTGGCCGGGACGCGGCTATCAGAACAACCGATCCAGAGGTATTCTGGGGTTTGTTGATCTGCTAGTTTTTTAAAAAAACCGGCATCCTTGGCTACAATAGCATTAGCCCATTGGCGATTATTTTGGAGAAGTTGCTCGGGAGTAAGGTTCGGTTTATCATGGACGCTCATACTGTTTCTTTCTTTTTCGATAGGCGCCATTCTAACCGGGAATGCACTCTAACCCGGATATCCCCACAAGCAAATAGCAGACAAAACTTTTGCCCCGATAGCTTAAGAAAAAATCTGGATGTGATTATCCGGGTATAAATAATCAAAAACGCGGCGACAATTTCGTCATCCGCGTTTTTTTACAATAAGTAAATCTATCCAAAACCAGCTTAAAACAAGGCTAGAAACATGAATGATGTAGCATCACCAGACTAACGATAACTACTTTTATCCTCAGTCACTTCCGGCGCTAACATCGCTTTTTTTAGCGATGAATCGACTGGCTTCTCACCCAACCAAATACGCAATATAGCGTTATTAAAAACAATATCGGGGTAGGGTTCGCCTAATTTTTTACCGTTGAGATAGAAAATAGTGCCGATACCAGGCACCCAATCCGTCAGGATGATATCGCCTTTTTTCAATAGTGGAACTGACGCAAATAATTCGCCCAAGCGCAAAAATTGCGTCGTCAGTTTCACTTTTTCAGATTTGTCAGTATTTTTTTGAACACCTGACATAAAACCATCACCAAATTCATCACTACTTACTTCACGCAACATGACGATTGCAACACGCCGCGGGCCAGTCGTGGCAAGCACGTCAGGCACGGTAGTTTTTTTGTCTTTTAAATAGAGTGCAGCAGCATAGACCTTAAAAATCGCTTTGTAGCGAATGCCGGCACCATTGAGCTTTAAATCTGTGTTGGCAACATGTGCTGTGTCATCAAATTTGACACCAGCCACTTCCATCGGGGCCGCATGTGTTGCCATGCTAGTTAGGGCAAGCAATGCAAAGCCCGCTAACAAGCGCTTACTTGTATTCAAAATCATTTTTGTCTCCATTAATTTCACCCTTATAAATGCGTGGGCGTTTTCTTAGGCTATGCTAAATCAATATAAAACTGTTTAATAACAGCATCTTATTATACGTTGCCACAGCGCCACAAGGAATCCGATTACTGGAAAAGTGGTTTTATTCCACCAAATCCATCACACCACTCAATCTATTAAACAAAGACTTTCATCCTGAACAAGCCGGAGTTTAGGATTTGATATGATTTAATTATTTTCGCTAATGAGGTTCTTGCAAAACGAAACACCGGAGAGTAATTTTATTGCGAGAAGCGCAAAATAGATGAGAAAGGAGCGGCCA